>JBFGZP010000088.1:0-10749 GCA_041586695.1 Thauera sp. | reverse complement strand
GGCTGGCTGCCAGTGCCCATTGGCGCGGAACAGCGCGTCCACCGTTTCATCGGTGCTGCCCTCGTCGTCGATCACGGCAGACAGCGCCACCCATCTTTTGCCGTGACGCATGGCGTCGACGATCTTGTGGCGCAGGATGCCGAACACCCAGGTCTTCAGCGCAGCCTGGCCGGCAAAGCGCTGCACCCCGGTCAGCGCGGCTTCGATCGCTTCCTGCACCGCGTCTTCGGCCAGGGTGTCGTCGCGCAATTGCAGGCGCGCGAAGCGCAGCATGTCGTGACGCAGCGTCGCCAGTAGCGCAGGGTCGGCCAGCAAGGGAGGCAGGGCAGTGCCGACGGGGGCGTTGGAATCGGGCTGCCGGTCGGCCATCTGGAATCCTCTGATCGGGTTGCGACTGGGGCGCGTCTTGCGGATGCCGGGCTGGCGGGACGAGCCGCAGGCCCGCCGCCCTGTCGATGTTAAGCGAAGCTTCCGCGAATTCATAAGTTTGGCTTGACAGGAAGTGATTGAAACGTATGCTTCAAACGATTGTTTGAAATACGGGGCGGGACATCGATGAGCGAGGCGGCTGGCTCGAGGCAGGTGTCCGATACGCGCGACCGCATCCTCGATGCCGCCGAAGCGCTGTTCGTCGAGCACGGCTTCGAAGCGACCTCGATGCGCATGATCACCGGCCGCGCCGCCGCCAACCTCGCCGCCATCAATTACCACTTCGGCAGCAAGGACGCGTTGATCCAGGAAGTGTTCCGGCGCCGCCTCACCGCATTGAACCGCGAACGACTCGCGGTGCTCGACCGCCTCGAGGACGAGGCGGCCGGCGCGCCGCTCAAGCCCAGCCGCATCGTCGATGCCTTCTTCGGTACCGCGCTGGATCTGGCCGCGGACACCGAGCACGGCGGGCATGTCTTCATGCGCCTGCTCGGTCGCACACAGACCGAGCCCAGCGCGTTCGTGCGCAAGTTTCTCGCCGAAGAGTACGCGGACGTGGTCGAGCGCTTCCTCGGCGCGTTTTTCCGGGCACTTCCCGATGTGCCACGCGAGGAGGTGCTGTGGCGTTTCCATTTCATGATGGGCGCGACCTCGTATTCGATCGCCGGCACCGACAGCCTGCAGTTGTTCGCCGGCAGCTTCGACGACGCCGATCCGAAGCGGCTGCGGCCACGGTTGATGTCCTTCATCCTCGGCGGCCTGCGGGCGCCGTTGCCGGCGTTCGCTCCCAGGGGCGTGGGCGCCGCGGGATCGTCGGACGATTGAGCAGGTTCAAGCGCGGGAATGCGCGGCGACATGTCGCCAGGCTCCGCGAAAGGAGGTTGTGATGATCTGGTTGCTTCTGTTGTTCCTCCCTCCGCTGGCAGGCGCACTCGCCTATGGGCGGGCGCCGCTGCTTGCCTGGTTCGGGGTCGGGGTGCTGTGGCTTGCCGGCCTCGCGGCCGCGGCAGGCTGGTCGCTCGTCACCGCCCTGGTCGTGCTGGCGCTGTTCGGCGCGGTGATGGGCGTGTTCCTGCTCACCCCGCTGCGGCGCGCACTCGTGACCGCGCCCATCTTCAAGGTTTTCCGCCGTGCGCTGCCGTCGATGTCGCAGACCGAGCGTGACGCGCTCGAAGCCGGCACGGTCTGGTGGGAAGGCGAGCTCTTCGCCGGACGGCCCGACTGGGCCCGGCTCGGCAGCTACCCGTGGCCCCAACTCAGCGCCGAGGAGCAGGCCTTTCTCGACAACGAGACCGACGAGCTGTGCCGCATGGCGAAGGACTGGGAGTCCGCGCGCTTGCAGGACATGCCGGCCGAAGTCTGGGATTACATCAAGGCGCAGGGCTTTCTGGGCATGATCATCCCGAAGGAATACGGCGGCAAGGGCTTTTCCGCCTTTGCCCATTCCCAGGTCGTCACCAAGTTGTCGACGCGGTCGTCGGCACCGGCGGTCACCGTGATGGTGCCCAATTCGCTCGGGCCGGCCGAGCTCCTGCTGCACTACGGTACGCCCGAGCAGAAGCAGCACTATCTGCCGCGGCTCGCGAGCGGCCAGGAGATTCCCGCGTTCGCGCTTACCAGCCCGTGGGCGGGTTCGGATGCGGCGTCGATTCCCGACGCCGGCGTCGTGTGCCGGGGGCAGTGGCAGGGTCGCGAGGTGCTCGGCATGCGCGTGTCCTTCGACAAGCGCTACATCACGCTGGCGCCGGTGTGCACCGTGTTCGGCCTCGCTTTCCGCCTCTACGACCCCGACCACCTGCTGGGCAAGGAGGCCGATCTCGGCATCACCTGCGCACTGGTGCCGCACGATCACGCGGGGGTGGACATCGGCCGCCGCCACCTTCCCCTGAATGCGGTGTGGATGAACGGGCCGATCCGTGGCAAGGACGTGTTCATGCCGCTGGACTTCATCATCGGCGGGCCGTCGATGGCCGGTCAGGGCTGGCGCATGCTGATGGAGAGCCTTGCCGCGGGCCGCAGCATCTCGCTGCCCGGCTCCAATACCGGCATGCAGAAGCTCGTCGCGCGTGCGGTCGGCGCCTATGCGCGCGTGCGCTACCAGTTCAAGACCGCCATCGGCCGTTTCGAGGGCGTCGAGGAGGCGCTCACCCGCATCGGCGCCAATACCTATTTGTGCGACGCGGCGCGGATCATGACGGCGGGCGCGATCGACCTCGGCGAGAAGCCGTCGGTGGTGTCGGCGATCGTCAAGTACCACGTCACCGAGCGCGCCCGCCAGACCATCAACGACGGCATGGACGTGATCGGCGGCAAGGGCATCTGCCTCGGCCCGCAGAACTTCCTCGGTCGCGCCTACCAGCAGCTTCCGGTGGGCATCACGGTGGAGGGGGCGAACATCCTGACCCGCAGCCTGATCCTGTTCGGCCAGGGGGCGATTCGCTGCCACCCGCACGTGCTCGAGGAGATGCACGCGGCGCAGGCGAACGACGCGGGCGCATTCGACCGCGCGCTGTGGGCGCACGTCGGCTATACGTCCTCGAACGCGGTGCGCGCGCTGGTGATGGGGCTCACCGGCTCGCATTTCGTCGCTGTGCCCGACGATGTCGCGCCGCAGACGCGGCGCTACTACCAGCAACTCACGCGCTTTTCCGCCGCCTTCGCCTTCCTGTCCGACATCTCGATGGGCACCCTGGGCGGGGCGCTCAAGCGCAAGGAGAAACTCTCGGCGCGGCTGGGAGACATTTTGTCGCTGATGTATCTCGCCTCTGCCACGCTGAAGCGCTTCGAGGCCGAAGGCCGCCAGGCCGAGGACGCACCGCTGATGCACTGGGCGATCTGGGACTGCATGTTCCGCATCCAGCTCGCGTTCGAAGGCGTCATCGCCAATTTTCCCAGCGCGATCTTCGCCTTCGTGCTGCGCCGGCTCGTCGTCTTCCCGCTCGGGCGCCCTTACGTGGTGCCGTCCGACCAGCTCGGCCACGAAGTCGCCGCGCGCCTGATCGAACCGTCGGCGACGCGCGATCGGCTCACCGCCGACGTCTACCTGCCGGACGACCTCGAAGAGCCGGTGGCGGCACTCGAGGCGGCGCTGGCGGCGACGATCGCTGCCGAGCCGGTGGAGGCCAGGCTCAGGCAGGCGCAGAAGGAGGGTCGCTTCCAGCCGGGGCTGTTGATCGGCGGCGGCGTCGATGCGATCTGGCAGCGGGCGCTGGAGGCCGGCGCGATCAGCGCCGACGAGTTCGAGCTTGTCGAGCGCCGCAATCGTTTGCGCGACATGGTGATTCGCGTCGATGACTTCCCCGCCGACTTCGGCCTCGCGGAGGCGTTGAGCGAGGCCGGGGCGGAGCCCGCCGTGGTGCCGGCGATGGAGGAGCTGGCATGAGTCGCGAGGTGTTCGTCATCGACGGTGCCCGAACGCCCTTCCTGAAAGCGAAGAACGCCCCCGGCCCGTTTGCGGCCTCCGATCTCGCCACCGCCGCCGGCAGCGCCCTGCTCGCGCGCCAGGGCTTTGCGCCGGATCAGCTCGACGAGGTGATCCTGGGCTGTGCCAGCCCGTCGCCGGACGAGGTGAATATCGGCCGCGTCGTTGCCTTGCGTATGGGCTGCGGCCTCGAGGTCCCCGGCTGGACGGTGATGCGCAACTGCGCTTCGGGCATGCAGGCGATCGATTCGGCCATCGCCAACATCCACACCGGGCGCTCGGACCTCGTGCTGGCCGGTGGGGTGGATGCCTTGTCGCGCGCGCCGCTGCTGTTCTCCGATGCGATGGTGCGCTGGCTGGCAGGCTGGTATGCGGCGAAGACTCCGGGGCAGAAGCTCCTGGCGCTGAAAAGTTTCCGGCCCGGCTATCTCGCGCCGGTGATCGGCATCATGAAGGGGCTGACGGATCCGATCGTCGGGCAATTGATGGGGCAGACCGCCGAGAACCTGGCGTGGAAATTCGATATCGGCCGCGAGGACATGGATGCGTGTGCGGTCGAGAGCCACCAGCGCGTGGCGGCGGCGCAGGACGCCGGCCACTTCGACGCCGAGATCGTGCCCCTGATCGATCGCGACGGCACGGTCTACGCGCACGACGACGGCGTGCGCCGCGATGCCTCGATGGAAGCCCTGGCCAGACTCAAGCCCTTCTTCGACAAGCACTATGGCCGGGTGACGCCGGGCAACAGCTCGCAGATCACCGACGGTGCGGCCTGGCTCGTGCTGGCCTCGGCCGAGGCGGTCGAGCGTCATGGCCTGCAGCCCCTCGGCCGCATTCTCGACAGCCAGTGGGCGGGGCTGGCGCCCGATCAGATGGGGCTCGGTCCGGTGCATGCCGCCGTGCCCATCCTGCAGCGCCAAGGCCTGACGCCGAACGAACTCGACGTCTGGGAGCTCAACGAGGCCTTTGCCGCGCAGGTGATCGCCTGCCTGCGCGCTTTCGCCGACGAAGACTACTGCCGTGAACACCTCGGCCTGGCCACCCCGCCGGGAGCGCCCGATCCCGCGCGCCTGAACGTCGATGGCGGCGCGATCGCGCTCGGGCACCCGGTGGGCGCCAGCGGCGCGCGCATCGTGCTGCATCTGCTCGGCGTCCTGCGCCGAACCGGCGGCCGGCGCGGCATGGCCTCGATCTGCATCGGCGGCGGGCAGGGCGGTGCGATGCTCGTGGAGGCGCTCGGATGAGCCATTTCAGCCAGCAGGTCTGGAAGCACTGGACACTTCGCCGCGAGGCCGAGGGACTGGCGTGGCTGGATCTCGACAAGGCCGGCAGCTCGACCAACACGCTGTCGCAGGAGGTGATGGCGGAACTTGCCGCGGTGCTCGACGCGCTGCAGTCGGAGCCGCCCGTCGCGCTGGTGATTGCGTCGGCCAAACCGGCAGGCTTCATCGCCGGCGCCGATATCGAGGAATTCACCCGGCTGGATTCGGCTGCTATGGCGCGCGCCCTGGTCGCACGCGGCTGGAATCTGTTCGACCGCCTCGCAGCGGTGCGCTACCCGACGCTGGCGCTGATTCGCGGTCACTGCATGGGCGGTGGCCTCGAGCTGGCGCTGGCCTGCCGCTATCGCATCGTCGTCGATGAACCGGCAACGAAGCTGGCACTGCCCGAGGTGATGCTCGGCATCGTGCCGGGCTGGGGAGGAATGAAGCGCCTGCCGCAGCTCATTGGACCACAGGCCGCGCTCGACATGATGCTCACCGGCAGAGCGATCGAAGCGCGCAAGGCCAGGCGCCTCGGACTGGCAGACGACTGCGTGCCGCCGCGAGTGATGGAGAACGCGGCACGACTGCGGGCGACGTCCGGCCGCGCCGCGCATGAGCCCCCCCTGCTGGCGCGCCTGCTCAACGGCCCGCTGAGGGCGGTGGTCGCCGGCAAGGCGCGCAAGCAGGTCGAGGCCAAGGCGCCGCGCACCCACTACCCGGCGCCGTACGCCATTCTCGAGACCTGGGCGAAGTTTGGTGGCAATGCCCTGGCCGTGCCCGCGGGCGATCCGGCCTCGCTGGAGGCGATCTTCGCCTCGCCGACGACAAGCAATCTGCTGCGGGTGTACTACCTGCAGGAGCGCCTCAAAGGCTTCGGCAAGGACAGCGACTTCGCGCCGGTCCGCGTGCATGTGGTGGGCGCCGGGGTCATGGGCGGGGACGTTGCCGCGTTGTGCGCGCTGCGCGGCATGACGGTGACGGTGCAGGATCAGGGCGTGGAGCGCATCGCCCCGGCGATCGCGCGCGCGGCGAAGCTCTTCGAGCGTCGCCTCAAGGGAGACAGGCGCGAGATCCGCTTCGCCCTCGATCGTCTGATCCCCGACCCCCATGGCCACGGTGTGGCGCGGGCGGACGTCGTCATCGAGGCGATCTCCGAGAATCTGCAGGCCAAGCGCGCGCTGTTTGCCGAGCTCGAGCGCCGCAGCTCCCCGGAGACCGTGCTGGCGACGAATACCTCGAGCCTGCGCGTGGAGGACATCGCCAGTGCGCTCGCAAATCCCTCGCGCCTGGTCGGCATCCACTTCTTCAACCCGGTGGCGCTGATGCCCCTGGTGGAGGTGGTGCAGGGCGCAGATTCGGACGCCGAGGCACTGCGGCGCGCCGCCGCCTTCGTGCGCCGCATCGACAAGCTGCCGCTGCCGGTGAAGAGCGCCCCCGGGTTTCTGGTCAATGCGGTGCTCGGCCCTTACATGCTCGAAGCGCTTCGCTGTGTGGAAGAGGGCGTTGCACCCGCCACGGTGGACGCCGCGCTCACCGCCTTCGGCATGCCGATGGGGCCGGTCGAACTGGTCGACACGGTCGGCCTCGACATCGCGGTCGCCGCCGGCAAGGCGCTGGCCGGTGCCGATGCGAGCGTGCCTGCACGACTGTCGAACCTGGTCGCCGAGGGCAAGCTCGGCAAGAAGACGGGAGAAGGCTACTACCGCTGGGTGGAGGGCAAGCCACAGAAGGGGGAGGCCGGCTCGATTCCGCGCGGCCTCGCTGACCGCATCCTCGCGCCGCTGCTCGCCGCCGCGCAGCGCTGCGTCGACGACGGCGTGGTCGCCGATGGGGACCTTGCCGACGCCGGGGTGATCTTCGGCTCCGGTTTCGCGCCTCACACCGGCGGGCCCCTGCATTACCGCGACGGCCTCGCCAAGCCTCGTATCCGTGCTGGCGGCGATTCGGCCGACGATCCACTAGCATCCACCTCCAGGGAAACGACATGAGCGAAGCACCCGATCGAGCAACGGCACCGTCCGAGCACAAGCAACCGGCCCTGCGCGTGATGCCGATGCCGGCCGACGTCAATCCCGCCGGCGACATATTCGGTGGCTGGATCATGGCGATGGTCGACATCGCCGGCGCCATCCCCGCACGCCGCCGAAGCCGGTCGCGGGTGGCGACCGTGTCGGTCAACTCCTTCGTGTTCAAGCAGCCGGTATCGGTCGGCGACCTGGTGAGCTTCTATGCCGAAGTCGTATCGGTCGGCAGAACTTCGATCACGGTCGACGTCGAGGTCTTTGCCGAGCGTGATCCCGAGAGTCCGGTCACCGTCAAGGTGACGGAGGCACGCCTGACCTATGTTGCGCTCGATGACCATGGGCAAAAGCGCCCGATTCCGCCCACGTGAGCAGGGCGAACAAGGGGGCGGGGTCGAAGGACTGCATCGTTGGACGGCGCCAGACGATGCGGGGAAGCGTGCGGGGTGCCGATTGCCTCTCCGGGGATGGTCTCGGGGGCCGAACCTAACGCAGAAGGAGACCAGAAAATGGAAATGCAGAAGACAACGATCGCGCGCGTCCTGCCCGCCTTGCTGCTGGCGATGGCCTCGGGTGCGGTCTCGGCCGCGGGATTCCAGCTGCTCGAGCAGAACGCCAGCGGCATCGGCAATGCCTACGCCGGCTCGGCCGCGGTGGCGGACAACGCCAGCACCATCTACTTCAACCCGGCCGGCATGACGCAGCTGCAGGCACGGGAGTTCTCGGGCGGCCTGTCGATGGTGAAGCCGGGCTTCCGGTTCAGCAACCAGGGCTCGAGCAGCGGTGCGCTCACCGGCGGCACGCGCGACGCAGGTGGCTGGGCGGCGCTGCCCAACGGCTACCTGTCGTGGGCGCTGGACAAGGATCTCTACGTCGGTGTGGGGCTAGGCGCGCCCTTCGGGCTGGTCACCGAGTACGACGACGCTTGGGTCGGCGCCGCGCAGTCGATCAAGTTCGAGATCAAGACCTACAACATCAATCCTTCGATCGCCTGGCGGGTCGATGACGCGGTATCGATCGGCTTCGGCCTGAACTTGCAGCGCATGAGCGCCGAATACGAGCGTGTCGCGGCCGTCGTCCCGGCCGTGTCGACCACGCATGTCATCCTCGACGCGGATTCCGATGCGTGGGGATGGAACCTCGGCGCGTTGTTCCAGTTGTCACCGGCAACCAGGCTTGGTTTCTCCTACCGATCTTCGATCGAGCACAAGTTGAAAGGCGACCTCAGCGTCAACGGGCCGGCTGCCGGTGCCAGTGCCGCTCTGACCACGGGCGATGCGCGCGCGACCGTCGAACTGCCGGACACTCTGATCCTGAGCGCGACGCACCGGCTGGGCAAGCGCTGGGAGATCCTCGGCGACATCTCCTGGACCGGCTGGAGCAGTATCGAATTCGTCGATATCGTGCGCACGTCGGGTGCGCTCAGTGGCGCGACGGTGCAGACCCTGGACGCCAAGTTCCGGGACACCTGGCGCATCGCCCTCGGTGGCAACTACCAGCTCAACGACGCCTGGAAGCTGAAAGCCGGCATCGCCTACGACCAGACACCGGTGAGGAATGCGAGCACCCGATTGACCGCGCTACCCGACAATGATCGCACCTGGTTCGCGGTCGGCGGACAGTGGAGGGCGAGCAAGACCGCGGTGCTCGATCTCGGCCTGGCCTATCTTTACGTTTCGGACACGAGGATCGACAACGACCAGTCCGCGCAGGGCCGCGGGCGCGTCACAGGCGAGTACGACTCGAGCGTGTGGATCGTCGGCGCGCAGTATTCGATGGCCTTCTGATCGTTTCCGACTAGGCTTGAGTGGCGGGGCCTCGGCCCCCCGTGTCTTGCTGCAGCGGTTGCCGATTCACGATCGCGGCGCGGGTCGATCAGGGCGCACGCGAGGATGTTCCCTTTTTGAAAGCGGAGGACTGCATGAGCCGTTTCATTGTCCGCAAGGTCGCCGTGCTCGGTGCCGGTGTGATGGGCGCGCAGATTGCCGCGCATTGCGCCAACGCCGACCTGCCGGTAATCCTGTTCGATCTGCCGGCCAAAGAGGGCGCGGCCAACGCCGTCGTCGCCAGGTCCCTCGCCAGCCTGAAGAAGCTCGACCCAGCGCCGTTCGCGGCCCGGGACCGGGCGCATCACATCGAGGCTGCCAACTACGGCAGCGACCTCGCCCGGCTCGGCGAGTGCGACCTCGTGATCGAGGCGATCGCCGAGAAGATGGAGTGGAAGCTCGATCTGTACGCCAAGGTTGCACCGCACCTGAAGCCGGGCGCGGTGTTCGCGTCGAACACCTCGGGGCTGTCGATCAACGCGCTGTCGGCCGGCATGCCGGCCGCGCGTCGCGGGCGTTTCTGCGGCATCCATTTCTTCAATCCGCCACGCTACATGCCGCTGGTGGAGCTGATTGCGACGGCCGACACCGAGCCGTCGATGCTCGACGAGCTGGAAACCTGGCTGACGTCTCGCCTCGGCAAGAACGTCGTGCGCGCGAAGGACACGCCGAACTTCGTCGCCAACCGCGTCGGCGTGTTCTCGATCCTCGCCGTGCTGCACCATACGGCGCGCCTCGGCTTGAGCTTCGACGAAGTCGATCTGCTCACCGGGCCGCGCATCGGTCGTCCGAAGAGCGCGAGCTTCCGCACCGCCGACGTGGTCGGCCTCGATACGCTGGCGCATGTGCTCGGCACCATGCAGGCGACGCTGGCCGAGGATCCCTGGCACGCTCACTTCAGGACGCCGGACTGGCTGCAGGGCCTGATCGAGCGCGGCGCGCTCGGGCAGAAGACGGGGGCCGGCATCTACCGCAAGGAAGGCAAGAAGATCCTCGTGCTCGACCTGGCGAAGCACGACTATCGCGAAAGCGGGGCCGAGATGTTTCCCGATGTCGACGAGATCCTCGCGCTGCAGGATCCGGTGGAGAAATTCGCCGAGCTCGCGGCGCACCCGCATCCGCAGGCCCAATTCCTGTGGTCGATCTTTCGCGACGTGTTCCATTACTGCGCCGTGCATCTGGCCGACATCGCCGACAACGCGCGCGACATCGACCTGGCGATGCGCTGGGGCTTCGGCTGGGCGCAGGGCCCGTTCGAGACCTGGCAATCGGCCGGCTGGCGCGAGATTGCCGGCATGATCCGCGAGGACATCGAGCACGACCGGGCGATGGCCTCGGTCCCGCTACCGGCCTGGGTGTTCGAGCGCGACGGAGTGCACGAGCCCGACGGCTCGTTCAGCGCCACCGCTGCCGCGCTGCGACCGCGCTCCGCGCTGCCGGTATATCGGCGCCAGCTCTATCCCGATCGGGTGCTCGGCGAGGCCCCGGCCGGCCGCGGCGAGGCCTTGTGGGAGAACGCCGGGGTGCGGCTGTGGCGCCGACCGGACCAGGACCCACGCATCGGCATCGTGTCGATCGTTTCGAAGATGCACACGATCGGCGACGAGGTCATGGACGGCATGCTCGAGGCGATCGCCCGCGCCGAGACCGATCTCGACGGCCTTGTCGTCTGGCACGAGGCGCCGTTCGCCGTCGGGGCCAACCTGCAGCAGGTCGGCGAGGCCTGCCGCGCCGGCCAGTTCGATCTGCTCGAGCGCATGGTGGCGAAGTTCCAGCGCACCTCGATG
>JBFGZP010000087.1:0-10767 GCA_041586695.1 Thauera sp. | reverse complement strand
GGCGACGAGCTGGGCGTCGAGCGTGCCGAAGATCACCAGGTTGCCGAAAATCGCGGCGCCGCGGTTGATCACGTCGCAGCAGGGCATGATGCCGTCGGGCAGGCGGTGCTCGTACTTCCACAGCTTCTCGCCGGTCTTGGCATCGAGCGCGAAGATGCGGCTGTAGGACGCGGTCACGTACATCTTGCCGTCGTAGATAAGCGGCTGCGACTGCTGGCCGCGCTGCTTTTCGCCACCGAACGAGAACGACCACACCGGCACGAGGTCCTTCACGGTGTCGACGTTGACCTGCTTGAGCGGGCTGTAGCGCTGCCCCTTGGTGCCGAGACCATGCGTCAGCACCTGCCGCGTCTCGGTCGCGTCGGAAAGGATGTCCTCGTTGCTCACGCCGGCCGCGTTGGCCGTGCCCAAGGTGGCGACGGCCAGAGCCAGCGCGGTCAGCATGCCGGGCAAGCCGGCTCTTTTCGTTTTCCGATTCATCATCGTTCCTCCTGGTGTCTCTCGAGATCGTCTTGTCGAATGCTTGCTCTCCGGCGTCACCCGCCGGCTGCAGCGAAGAGGGAAGCGCAAGCCGCGTGCCATGGGTGCGATCGGCCGGATGACGCCAAATGAACTGTCCGGAGTGTGGCACTTGACAACATCTGTTGCGATTCGGAACAGGCGGGCAGGCGCAGCCAGCGATCTCCGGACACTTCACGCTGGCACGCGCTTTGCCTGCCTTGGTGACAAAGCAGTTCCGCGCGGGCGCACCGCCCCCGCGCCCAAGGAGACCGCATGAAAGCACTCTTCCTCGCCCTTCTCGCCGCAGCATGCTTGAGCCTGCCGATGCTGGCGCGGGCGCAGGCCCAGACCGATCCGCTCGACTCCTCGCGCTGGGAGGACATGCGCAAGGTCTTCTTTCCGACGCAGGCGGTGGTGTTCGACTCGCGCGTGCGCGTCGAAGGGCCCGCCGTGGCGGAGGATTCCCTCAATGTGCCCATCTCGGTCGACGCCACCGCACTGGTCGGGGTCGAAGAGATCGTCGTCTTTGCCGACTTCAACCCCATCCTCAAGGTCCTCAGCTTCGAGCCCGGCAGGGCGCGCGCGCGCCTCGGCTTTCGCCTCAAGCTGCAGCAATCCTCTCCGGTGCGCGCAGCCGCCCGCACAGCCGACGGCGTGTGGCGGGTGGGCGGTGCCTGGGTCACGGCAACCGGCGGCGGCTGCACCGTACCCTCGACGGGATCGGCCTCGCCCGAATGGCAGGAGCGGCTCAACGAGGTCAGCGGCCGCATCTGGCCGCGCGTCGATGGCGGCGAGCGGCTGCGCATGCGTATCATCCATCCGATGGACACCGGGCTCGCACCCGGCATACCGGCCTTCCACATCGAGGATATCGAGTTGTCCGACGCGACCGGCGCCGCGCTGGCCCGCATCCGCAGCTTCGAGCCGGTGGCGGAGAACCCGGCCTTCACCTTCGACCTGCCGTCGCCCACCGATGGCGGCCGTATCCACGTCGGCGGACGCGACAACAACGGCAACCTCATCGATGCCTGGGTGACGCGATGATCGCCCGCGCCAAAGCCCTCGCCCTCCTCCTCGGCCTGCTGCTCCTGAGCGCCGGCGCCGCCGCGCGCGCGGATGCCTTCGACTATCGCCTCGAGGCACGGCAGGTGGCCGACGGCGTGTACGTGCTGGTCGGACGCAGCGAGGACTTCTCCTTCGACAACGGCGGCAACATCGTCAACACCGGCTTCATCGTCGGCTCGACCGGCGTCATCGTCATCGACACCGGGCCGTCACGACGCTACGGCGAGCAGATGCTCGCGGCGATCCGCCGGCTGAGCGCGCTGCCCGTCGTGCTCACGATCAACACGCACCACCATCCGGACCACTTCCTCGGCAACCAGGCTTTCCCGCGTGAGAGCCTCGCCGCCCTGCCCGCCACCATCCGCGACATCGAGGCCGAGGGCGAGGCCTTCAACGACAACATGTACCGCCTCAACGGCGACTGGATGCGCGGCACCGTGGTCGTCCCGCCTGCGCGGGCGCTGACAGCCGGGCGCCAGCGCGTCGGCGGGCGCGAGCTCGAATTGCTGGCGCTCGGCGGCCACGCCGCCGCCGATCTCGTGGTGGTCGATCAGGCCACCGGCACGGTGTTCGCCGGCGACCTGCTGTTCAGGAACCGTGTGCCGACCACGCCCCACGCCGACATCCCGCGCTGGCTGGCCGCGCTCGACACCCTCGCACAGCTGCCGGCAAAGCGCTGGGTCCCCGGCCATGGCGAGATCGGCGACATCGGCGAGGGCGAGGCGGCCATCGGCCAGACCCGCGCCTATCTGACCTGGCTGGCCGCCGTCGTGCGCCGCGGTGCCGAAGGCGGCCTCGACATGACCGAGCTGTTCGCCACTGCGATCCCCGATCACTTCCTCGACCTCGCGCTGGTGCACACCGAATTCCGCCGCTCGGTGGTGCACCTCTTCCCGGCAGAGGAACAGGCCGCACTGGAAGGCCATCGAACTGGCGCCGGGCCGGCACGAAATCGTGAATAGGGCCGCGCTGGCGGCGCCGCTGGCGAGCGCCCTCGCGGCACTGCGGCTGCTCGCCCTGCTGGCCATGTCGGCCGCCAGCGCGCAGGCGCAGGAGGCGGCGATCCAGGTGCGCCACATCGCAGGCATCGACCATGCCGCAGTGCGCGAGGCGCTCATCGACGCCATCGCCGAGGAAGGTCTTGCCGCGCCGAGCATCAGCCACTTCGGCGACATGCTCGATCGCACAGCCGCCGACCTTGGCCATCCGACGGGCATCTACGCGCGTGCCGAGATCCTCACCTTCTGCAGCGTGCGCGTGGCCGCCGTGCTCGCGCGCGAGGCGCCGCACAACATCGCCCTGTGTCCGCTGTCGATCGCCGTGTACTCCATGGAGGCCGCCGCCGGCCGCGTCAGCCTCGCCTACCGCCCGCCCGGCCTGGACTCTCCGGGTGGAGGCATGGCGGCGGACCTGCTGGCCCGCATCGTCGCACGCACCGCCGCCCTGCTCGGCGTGGAGTGACAGACCTCCGCGTCAGACCATGCGGCCGAGGCGGCGATAGAGGGTGTTACGGCTGATGCCGAGCTGCCGCGCGGCGGCGGTCACGTTGCCGCCGACTTCTGCCATCACGCGCTCGATGACGTCGAGCTGGGCCTCCTTCAGCCGCATGCCGCGGGCCGACAGCGTGGCCGGCGCAGCGGCCGCGCAAGCCCCTGGCCGCGGCGGCTGCGCCATCTGCTCGCCGGCTGCGATGTCGGCACTGAACAAGGCCTCCGGCAGATGCTGCGGACGGATCTCCCATTCGTCTTCATCGAGCAGGGCGACTGCCACCCGCAACACGTTCTGCAGCTGGCGGATGTTGCCCGGCCAGGGGCGGCGCTCGAAGAAGCGCATCACTTCCTCGCTGACCGCCACGCGGTCGCTCGCCCCATCGTCGATCTCGGCTGCGACCAGGCGGCGCACGATGCGACGGATGTCGCTGCGCGCGCGCAGCGGCGGCAGGGTCACGGTGAGGCCATTGACGCGGTAGTACAGATCCTCGCGAAAGCCGCCCGATCGCACCGCCTCCGCCAGCACGCGGTGGGTAGCGCAAACGAGCGAGATATCCACCGCCACGGCGCTGCTGCCACCGACCGGCAGCACGCAGCGATCCTGCAGCACGCGCAGCAGGCGGGCCTGCATCGACAGCGGCATGTCGCCGATCTCGTCGAGGAACAGGGTGCCGCCATGCGCCTGCTGGATCTTGCCCGCCGCGCCCTCGCGCCGTGCGCCGGTGAAGGCGCCGCCGACGTAGCCGAAGAGCTCGGATTCGATCAGCGTCTCGGGGATCGCCGCGCAGTTCAGGGCGACAAAGGGGCCGCTCGCGCGCGGCCCGCTGTTGTGGAAGGCGCGGGCGAACACCTCCTTGCCGACCCCCGACTCGCCCTGGATCAGCAGCGGGATGTTGCGCCCGGCGATGCGACCGGCGTGATCGAGCGCGCGCTGGAGCGCGGCATCACCGGTGGCCAGGTCGACCAGGGTCACTGCCTCGGCCGACAAGGGCCCGGCGTCGAGCGTGGCCCCGGCGTCACCGGCGAGGCTGCGCCGGCCTGCGCAAGGGCGCTTGCGGGCGCCGGAAACGGGCTTCGCCGCAGTGGCCGACGCCCCGACCGGCGTGCGCCACGCCAGGCTCACCCGCGCCCGCGCATAGACCTCGCCGCCGCCGCGCAGCTCGAGCGCGAGCAAGGCGACGGGGTCGCGCGCCGCGCGGTCGATCGCCACACCGAACCGGGTACGAAACAGCGCGTCGAACGCCCCGAGCGAGCGCCCGCTGCGGGCATCGAGGCCGAGCACACGGCGCGCCTCGGCGTCGGCCGCGACGATCTCGCCGTCGGCAGATACCGCCAGCAGCGCGTCCTGCAACCCACCCACGCCCTCCGGCCGGGGGTGGAAGGCCAGCAGCAGATGGCGGGCGTGCTCGGCCTCGAACAGGCGGCGCTCGAGCATGCGCACGCCCAGCCGCGCCAGCCCCAGGGTGTGCGACTGGTGCCGGCGCCAGTCGCTGGAGATATCGAGCACGCCGAGCAGGCCGCCGCCGGCATCGAAGATCGGCGCGGCGCTGCAGCTCAGCGCGCCGTTGCGTTCCAGGTAGTGCTCACCGCCGAGAATCTCGTTCGGGCCGCCCTCGATCAGCGCGGCGCCGATCGCATTGGTGCCGCGGTGGCGCTCGTTCCAGCTCGCACCCGGCTGCAGCGCGATCCGGCTCGCGCGGTCGACGAAGTCGGGGTCGCCCAGCCCGTGCAGGATCAGGCCGTCGCGATCGGCAAGCAGCACCATGCTGCCGGAGCTGCGGATGTGCTCGAACAGCTGCTCCATCACGCCGCTGGCCTGCCCCAGCAGGCGGTGGCTGCGCTCGCGCGCGTCGCCCAGCAGGCTGCGGTCGAGCACCTCCGCCTGCGCGCCGCCGCGATCGTCGAGGCCTTGACTGCGGCAGCGCTGCCACGAGCGCAACACCGACGCGCGCAGCCCCGGCGCCGGCGTCTGCCCGAGCTCGAAGAATTGCCGGCGAATGGCCACGAGCCGCGTCGACTGCGCCTCGGGCGTCAGGACCTGCCCCATTCCGTCTCCTCCGTCGCCTGTGGCGGCGACTGTTGTCATCTTCGACGGGATATGAAGCAAACATCCTGCCAGCTCGCGGTACACGTGGCGAGTCCGTCAGTTCGTGCGCCCCAGGGCGCGATCCTCGGCTTCCACCGTAGGCCACTCGGCGTCGTCGAACAGGCGCGAGCGGGTCAGGAAGCGCAGCCCCTCGGGCCCTTCGAGCGAGAACATGCCGCCGCGCCCCTCGACCACGTCGATGATCAACTGGGTGTGCTTCCAGTACTCGAACTGCGAGCGGCTGATGTAGAAGGGCGTGCCGCCGATCTCGCCCAGCAGCACGTCCGAGGCGCCCAGCATGAACTCGCCGCGCGGGTAACACATCGGCGCACTGCCGTCGCAGCAACCGCCCGACTGGTGGAACATCAGCGCCCCGTGCTTGTGCGCCAGGCGCTCGATCAGCGCCAGCGTGGCGGCCGTCGCGGTAACGCGAGGTGACGACTTCATCGGTTCCTCCTGGATGCAAAAAGGGGTGGCCGCAGCCACCCCGTAAACACCCCCCAACAACGGGCGGCGGGAGACAGAAACAAGCCGGGTCAGAAGAAGCCGAGCGCCTTCGGGCTGTAGCTCACGAGCAGGTTCTTGGTCTGCTGGTAGTGATCGAGCATCATGCGGTGGTTCTCGCGCCCGATGCCCGACTGCTTGTAGCCGCCGAACGCGGCGTGTGCCGGGTACAGGTGGTAGCAGTTGGTCCACACGCGGCCGGCCTTGATCGAACGGCCCATGCGGTAGGCGCGGCTGCCGTCGCGCGTCCACACCCCGGCGCCGAGGCCGTACAGGGTGTCGTTCGCCTGCGCCAGCACGTCGCCCTCATCCTTGAACTTCCCGACCGACAGCACCGGGCCGAAGATCTCCTCCTGGAAGATGCGCATCTTGTTGTGGCCGGCGAACACCGTGGGCTGGACGTAGTAGCCCTCGGCCAGTTCGCCCTTGAGTTGCGCACGCCCACCGCCGACGAGGCATTCCGCGCCTTCCTGGCGACCGATGTCCATGTAGGACAGGATCTTCTCGACCTGCTCGCTCGACGCCTGGGCTCCAACCATGGTGTCGGTGTCGAGCGGGCTGCCCTGCTTGATCGCCTTCACACGCGAGATCGCCCGATCCATGAAGCGGTCGTACATCGACTCCTGCACCAGGGCGCGCGACGGGCAGGTACACACTTCGCCCTGGTTGAACGCGAACAGCACGAAGCCCTCGATCGCCTTGTCGAGGAAGTCGTCGTCCTGCGCGGCGACGTCGTCGAAGAAGATGTTGGGGCTCTTTCCGCCGAGTTCGAGCGTCACCGGGATGATGTTCTGGCTGGCGTACTGCATGATCAGGCGGCCGGTCGTGGTCTCGCCGGTGAAGGCGATCTTGGCGATGCGCGGGCTGGAGGCGAGCGGCTTGCCGGCTTCGAGGCCGAAGCCATTGACGATGTTGAGCACGCCCGGGGGCAGCAGGTCGGCGATCGCCTCCATCAGCACCAGGATGCTGGTCGGCGTCTGCTCGGCCGGCTTGAGCACGATGCAGTTGCCCGCGGCGAGCGCCGGCGCGACCTTCCACGCCGCCATCAGGATGGGGAAGTTCCACGGGATGATCTGGCCGACGACGCCCAGGGGCTCATGGAAATGATAGGCCACGGTGTCGTCGTCGATCTCGGACAGCGAGCCTTCCTGGGCGCGGATGCAGCTGGCGAAGTAGCGGAAGTGGTCGATCGCCAGCGGGATGTCCGCGTTCAGCGTCTCGCGGATCGGCTTGCCGTTGTCCACCGTCTCGGCGTAGGCGAGCGCCTCGAGGTTTTCCTGCAGGCGGTCGGCGATGCGGTTGAGGATCAGGGCGCGCTGGGCGACCGGCGTCTTGCCCCACTGGTCGGCGGCGGCGTGGGCGGCGTCGAGCGCGAGGTTCACGTCCTCCTCGGTCGAGCGCGCGACCTGGCAATAGGGGCGTCCGGTAACCGGCGTCAGGTTGTCGAAGTACTGGCCGCGGATCGGCGCCACCCACTTGCCGTTGATGAAGTTGTCGTAGCGGTTCTTGAACTGGACCTTGGCGCCAGCCTGGCCCGGCAGTGCGTAGAGCATTGGTGTCTCCTCGTGTTTTCGGTGCATGACGTGTCGTTCGCGACGGATCCCTCTTCGCAGGCACCGTGCCAGTCTTGTTTATTCTTTTGTTTATAGGCACTTGCAATTTTTCTATCGACTCAACGGGTGCTCCAGGCGGGCAGGCAGCGCTCCATTGGAGCGCTCCAGATTTGAACGTTGGGGCACGCGGTCCCGCCGAACACTGCGCCGCCGACGCGGTCACAGATTGGTCGGATCATCCGCGTGCTGCGGCAGGACCGGCCCCTCTTCGCACGATCGACGCGGAGCGCTGCGGCCGGGCGGAACGCGCGGCTTCCCTGCCGATCCGGTCGCGGGTACGTCATGTTGAACTCGAACCTCCCTGTCGATACCACCAGCAGGCGGCGCGGCCGCTTGGCGGCCCGCTTGAGCAGGATCGCGGCCGCTTCCGCAGTCGGCCTGCTCGTCGCCACCGGCGCCGCGGCAAACGTATTCGGCAAGGACGGGCGCGTGTTTCGCGATCCCACGCTGCCGATTTTCAGATCCGTCGGCCTGCTGACGGATCAGCGCCGCCAGGTGGGCACGGGCTTCCTGGTCGGCGAATGCCACGTGATGACGGCCTACCACTCCGCCTTCCTGCCCGAACGCGGCGCGCCACTCGACCGCCACGACGCGGCAGCGCCCTCCCCCGCGCACACGCTGGTGTTCCATGTTGGAGCGGACCGCAGTCGCCCCGGCCGATTCGCCACCCGGGCCCGTGCGCAGGTCGTGGACTTCGGCAACTACCATCCGGGCACGCCACGCGGGATGCGCGGCGACTGGGCGATTCTGCGGCTCGAGGAGTGCGTCGGCCGGCAGTACGGCTGGCTGCGGACCCTGCCGCCGACGGATGGCCCCTACCCGCCCGCCGGGCCGCTGATGACCGTCAGCTTTCCGCTTTCCGCGCGCACGAGAGCCGGCATTGCGGTGGAGGCGCCGTGCCGCGCGCGCGATCGCGAGGCGACGTTCGGGCTGGTCGCGGTCGACTGCGCCTTCGAGGCCGGCATGTCCGGCGGCCCGGTCCTCGAGCGCCAGGCGAACGGCGAATGGTGGGTGGTCGGCATGATTCAGCTGCGCCACACCCCGGTCGTGGGGCCGCTGCCCGCCTACAGCCGGCGGCATCGCAACCAGATGCTGCACGCGGCGGCATTCCGGCCCGCGGTGCAGCGCATCACCGGCCATGCGGGATCGCACGAACTCAGCACGGGCGCCGGGCCCGCTGCGACCGCCGACGCGGACACCGACACGGAATTCGAGAACAAGGCGCTCGCACTCGCGCTCGAGGACCTCACGGCCGAGACCCGGCGCGACCCGGACGCCACGGTGTCCACCTGGCGGGGCGACCTCAACGGCGACGCGGTGAGCGAACTGGTCTTCCGCCTGTGTGGGCGCAACGCCATCCGCGCCGACACCTGCACGCTGCACGTGATCGAACGCGACCCGAGTGGACGACCGAGGCGGGCCGGCCGGCTGCCTGGCGCAGCGGGTCCGGTTCACCTCGGCTACCGCGATGTCCATGGCTGGCGCCCGCTGATCGTCGGCCAGCCGGGCCAGCGCTGGCAGGCCGTGTTCGAAAACGGGGCCTATCAGGTGCCGGCACTCCCGGCAACGGCCGCGGCACAGGGCGCGCCGAGCCCGCGCCCCGTGCCGGACGGCGAGGACGGAATCATGCACGTCGAAGTGCTGCTCAACGGGCCCGCGCGGCTGTCGCCCTGAAGCGAGGGATCCGGCCGCCCATCGGGCTTTCCTGGGCACCACGCGCCCGGCGGCTGGCCCAATCCAGGACGGAAGAACATTTGTGCAAATATGGTTTGCTATACTCGTTCTTCCTTGCCGAGCCGCAGCCTGACCCAAGCGGACGGCCAGTCGCGCCTGCCGTCGGCGCACACCGAAGACGATCGACCGCGGCCGTGAAGCGTTTGCCGGACAGCTTCCCGCTCGTTCGGCTCGGGATCCGACCGCCATCTGCCTGCGCGAGCGCTTCGCCGCCCCGCTGTTCGCGCTTTCCCGGAGGAAACGAATGAAAGAAGACCGTCGAGAGCCCCCCGTGATACCGCTCCCCGTAGCGCTGCCCGATATCGATTACGCGTATCTGCAGGAGACGCTGCTGCAGTTGCTGGCCATTCCCAGCCCGGTTGGCCTGACCGACGGAGCGGTGCGCTACACCGCCGGCCGCCTCGAGGCGCTCGGCGTCCCCTACGAAATCACTCGGCGCGGCGCGATCCGCGCCACCCTGAGCGGCCGCGCATCGCAGCCCGCGCGGGCGGTGGTCACCCATCTCGACACCCTCGGCGCGATGGTCCGGGAGCTCAAGAGCAATGGCCGGCTCGCGATCGTGCCGATCGGACACTGGTCGGCACGCTTCGCCGAAGGCTCGCGCCTGACGATCTTTACCGACCACGGCCACTTGCGCGGCACCTGCCTTCCCCTCAAGACCTCGGGCCACGCCTTCGGCGACGAGATCGACACCCAGCCCGTAGGCTGGGATTACGTCGAGATCCGCCCCGACATCCCGGCCTCGAGCGCGGACGATCTCGTGCGCGCCGGCCTGCATGTCGGCGACTGGATCGCCTTCGACCCCCAGACCGAGATCCAGCCCGACGGTTACATCAATTCGCGCTATCTCGACGACAAGGCCGCGGTCGCCGCGCTACTGACGGCGTGCAAGGCCGTGCGCGACCAGGGTCTTGCGCTGCCGGTGGACGTGCATCCCCTGTTCACCATCACCGAGGAAGTCGGCTCCGGCGCGTCGGCCGCCCTGCACGGCGAGATCGCCGAGATGGTGAGCCTCGACATCTCGATCGCCGCGCCGGGCCAGAACACCTCGGAACACGCCGCGACCATCTGCGTGCAGGACATGTCCGGCCCCTTCGACTATCACCTCACCCACAAGCTGATCGCCCTCGCGCGCGACCAGGGCATCGCGCACCGGCGCGACGTGTTCCGCTTCTACCGCTCCGATTCCGCGGCCGCAGTCGAGGCCGGCAACGACATCCGCACCGCGCTGATCGGCTTCGGCGGCGACGCCTCACACGCTCAGGAGCGCACGCATCGCGAGGCGCTGATGGCGCTGACCCAACTGGTGGTCGCCTACATGACCAGCGAACCGGTGGCGCGCCGCGATCGCAAGTCGATGGGCTCGCTGGAAGGCTTCACCGAGCAGTTGCGACCGCGCGACATGGCCGTGCCGTCGACGCCGCTGCCGGCACCGGGCGACTACCTCGAAAGCTACGAGGACGCCTTCATGCCTGCGCAGGGTGAAGACCGGGAGAAATGATTACGATGTGCCTGGTCGGGAGCTCATCGGTGCCTATGTCGTCATCGCCTACCTGCACCGCCTCGTGATGCGCCTGCTGCGGAATCGAGGTCAGCCCGAATAAACCCGCCGCGCGAGCGGTCACTCCCGCAGCAGAAATGCCTCCAGCGCCGACGCGACCGCCTCGGGCTGGTCGTGCTGCAGGTTGTGTCCCGAGTCGACGATCGTCGAAGATTCGAGCGCGGCGAAGCACGCCATGCGCCGCCGCAGTTCCTCGGAATCGCTGCCGAAGCG
>JBFGZP010000086.1:0-10871 GCA_041586695.1 Thauera sp. | reverse complement strand
TGCCGAACCACAGCCGTAGGTCTTGAACTTCGCGTCTTCGATCACGCCGTCCTTGCCCACCTTGATCTGCAGCTTCATCACGTCGCCACAGGCCGGCGCGCCGACCATGCC
Organism: Thauera sp.; assembly: GCA_041586695.1. GTDB lineage: Bacteria > Pseudomonadota > Gammaproteobacteria > Burkholderiales > Rhodocyclaceae > Thauera. Next base: position 10,760 of record JBFGZP010000086.1, on the reverse strand, counting down.
GGTTGCCACGCCTTCCTCTTCCTTGCCGAAGGAGCCGACGTTGCGGGGGTTTTCGTAGTGGTCGAGGACCTTTTCACTGTATGCCATCTTGCTTCTCCTGCAATCGTTGTGTCAGTCGTACCGAATCAGTGGGCAGCCCACTGCACGGTATCCAGGTCGATGCCTTCATTCACCATCTCCCACAGCGGCGAAAGCTCGCGCAGCTTGCCGATCTTCTTGTGCAGCAGGTCGATGGTGTAGTCGATCTCTTCCTCGGTGCTGAAGCGACCGATGGTGAAGCGGATCGAACTGTGCGCGAGTTCGTCGTTGCGTCCCAGCGCGCGCAGCACGTAGGACGGTTCCAGGCTCGCCGAGGTACAGGCCGAGCCCGACGACACCGCGATGTCCTTGATCGCCATGATCAGCGACTCGCCCTCGACATAGGCGAAGGAGATGTTGAGGTTGTGCGGCACGCGATGTTCGAGGTCGCCGTTGACATAGGTTGCCTCGATATCGGTCAGCCCCTTCAGCAGCTTGTCGCGCAGGGCACGGACACGCTCGTTCTCGCTCGCCATTTCCTCGCGGGCGAGGCGGAAGGCTTCGCCCATGCCGACGATCTGGTGGGGCGCGAGTGTACCCGAACGCAGGCCGCGCTCGTGGCCGCCGCCGTGCATCTGCGCCTCGAGGCGCACCCGCGGCTTGCGGCGCACGTAGAGCGCACCGACGCCCTTCGGCCCGTATGTCTTGTGCGCCGAGAAGCTCATCAGGTCGACTTTGAGCTTGTTCAGATCGATGTCGACCTTGCCGGTGGCCTGGGCTGCATCGACATGGAAGACGATCCCCTTCTCACGGCAGATCTCGCCCAGCTCGGCAATCGGCTGGACGACACCGATCTCGTTGTTCACGAACATCACGGACACGACGATGGTGTCCGGGCGCAGCGCAGCCTTGAAGGCCTCGAGGTCGACGAGACCATTCTCCTGCACATCGAGGTAGGTCGCTTCGAAGCCCTCGCGCTCGAGTTCGCGCACGGTGTCGAGCACGGCCTTGTGTTCGGTCTTGAGCGTGATGACGTGCTTGCCCTTACCCTTGTAGAAGTGCGCTGCCCCCTTGATTGCGAGGTTGTTGGATTCGGTCGCGCCCGAAGTCCAGATGATTTCCTTCGGATCCGCATTCACCAGCGCGGCGACCTGGCCCCGGGCGTCCTCGACCGCCTTCTCGGCATCCCAACCGAAGGCATGCGAGCGGCTCGCCGGGTTGCCGAACTGCTCGGTCAGCCAGGGAATCATCTTTTCCGCCACCCGCGGGTCGACCGGTGTCGTCGCCGAATAATCGAGGTAGATCGGGAACTTCAGCATTGCGTCTCTCCGAAGAGTCATCGTTAATCCATTGGGCTGCACCGTCCCGCCTGAGATGTCAGACAGCGATTGCAGCCAGTTTCTTCAATTCAGTCACGATCTGCCCGAAGGTCGCGACGAAACGCTCGACGTCCTCGTCGCGCGAGTCGCGCCCCAGGCTGACCCTGATCGCGCCGCGCGCGACCTCCGGGATAACCCCCATCGCCAGGAGCGTGTGCGAGGGCTTAGGATTCGCGCTCGAGCAGGCCGATCCGCTGGCGCAGGCAAAGCCCGCGCGATCGAGCTTGCCGACCAGTGTCTCGCCGTCGATACCGTCGACGGCGAAGAAGCTCGTGTTCGGCAGCCTGGGCGCGCCCGCCCCGAAGATGCGCACGCCTTGCCGCTTCAGTCCCGCCTCGATGCGGTCGCGCAGTCCGGCCAGACGCAGCGCTTCGCTGTCGCGCCGCGCGCCGGCCAACTCGCAGGCCACGCCGAAGCCGACGATCGCCGCGACGTTCTCAGTGCCGGAGCGCAAACCACGCTCCTGACCGCCGCCCGCGATCAGCGGCGCGAGTTCGACCCGCTTGTCCACCACCAGCGCGCCCGCACCCAGCGGACCGCCCAGCTTGTGTGCCGAAAGCGTCAGTGCATTCACGCCAAGCGCGCGAAAATCGACCGCGATCTTCCCCACCGCCTGCACCGCGTCGGTGTGGAACCAGGCACCCGCCGCCCTCGCCTGCTGCGCCAAAGCGGCGACATCCTGAATGACTCCGGTCTCGTTATTGGCCAGCATCACCGACACCAATGCCGGACGCGCCTCGAGTGTCGCCCGCCAATCCTCGGCATCGATGCGACCCTCGCCATCGACGACGATCTCGCGCATTGCCCAGCCGCTGCGACGCAACTGCTTCGCCGGCTCGCGCACACAAGGGTGCTCGATCGCGCTCACTGCGACCAGTCCCGCCCGCGTGCTTGCCGCCGCGCCCTTCACGAACAGGTTGTTCGCCTCCGAACCGCCGCTCGTGAACACGACCTCGGTGTAGTGCGCGCCGACCGCCGCCGCCACCTTTGAACGCGCCTCGTCGATCGCCGCACGAGCCTGCCGCCCGTAATCGTGTCGGCTCGAGGGATTGCCGAATCGCACGGCTTCGCCACTGCCGCCGAGCCACGGCAACATCGCTTCGCGAACCGCCGGATCGAGCGGCGTGGTCGCATTCCAGTCCAAGTAGGCAGGCGCGAACATCGGCGTTGTGTTCTCAGGCCGCCGCAGTCTCGCGCAGCGCGATGGCTGCGCGGCGCCGCACATCCTTGAGCACCGTCATGTCCGGGTCGGGACGCACCTCACGATTGACGAGCGCCCTCAGCGACACCGAATCGAGATAGGCGTACATGCGCTTGTTGAGGTTTGTCCACAGATCGTGGGTCATGCACCGATGTTCATCGTGACAGTTCTGCTTGCCGCCGCACTGGGTCGCATCCAGCGGTTCGTCCACCGCGATGATGATGTCGGCGACGCTGATTCGCTCCATCTCGCGGGCGAGGCGATAACCACCACCAGGGCCACGTACGCTGCCGACGAGCTTGTGCCGCCTCAGCTTGCCGAACAACTGCTCCAGATAGGACAGCGAAATCTTCTGTCTCTCGGCGATGCCGGCCAGGGTAACCGGACCCTCGCCATCGTGCGACGCAAGGTCGATCATCGCCGTGACGGCGAAGCGCCCTTTGGTTGTCAGTCTCATGGTGACTCCTCGCGGATACGACGGATGCCGCCGGGCAATACCCGAACGTTTCACTCAACTATACGTATCCCGACAAAAACGGTCAACTACTCGCCCGATTGCTTTTTATAATCAAGGCGATCAATCCACCATCCTGGACAAACGCGAGGCATCGAACCGGTCTTCCGGCTCGATCTTTTCGTCAAGCGTGAACCCGGCGGCCTCGAGCCGCTCGATCATCACCTGCAGGCGCCGATCGGTTTCGACCGCATGGTCGAGCAGGCCGTGAAGGGCCTTCGAGACCGGGTCATCCACCTCGCGCGTCACACCATACGCAGAGAAGCCTATCTGCTCGGCCTTCTGCTCGCGCGCGGCGTCACGTTCGGCATCGATGATGCGCGCGGGGTTGCCCACCGCCGTGGTACCCGCGGGCACCGGTTTCACCACCACTGCATTGGAGCCGATCTTCGCGCCGTCGCCGACCATGAATCCGCCCAGCACCTTGGCCCCGGCCCCAACCACGACCCCGTTGCCGAGCGTGGGATGACGCTTGGTGCCGCGATATAGCGAAGTACCACCGAGGGTGACGGCTTGATAAATCGTGCAGTCGTCACCGATCTCGGCGGTCTCGCCGATGACCACGCCCATGCCGTGGTCGATGAACACCCGCCTGCCGATCACGGCCCCCGGGTGTATTTCGATACCGGTCAGGAAGCGCCCGATGTGGCTGACGAAGCGACCCAACCAGAACCACTTGCGGATCCACGCCGCATGCGCCAGACGGTGAAACAGCAGCGCATGGACACCCGGGTAACAGGTCAGCACCTCCAACGTGGAGCGGGCGGCAGGGTCGCGCTCGCGAACACTGGCCAGATCTTCACGCAGTCGGCTGAACATTCGATCGATTCTCCGCTTGGATGATGGATGCCATGGGGTCTGCGCCGAGCAGCCCGATCGACGATTTGCAACGCAAACCGGCATGGTCGCCAAAGCACGCCACCACGCCGGTTTCGCAAAGTCCGACTATTTTACTCGCCTTTGCGCTCAAAGCTAGTCAGCATGCCGCGCAGGATGGCGACCTCCTCCTTTTCCAGGCGAATGCGGTTGAACAGCCGGCGCATGCGGGCGAGCAGGCGCTTCGGGTTCGCCGGGTCATGAAAGCCGCTCGCGGTCACGGCGCGCTCGAGATGCGCGTGAAAGCCCTCGAGTTGCTCATGCGTGGCGAACTCCGGGCGGGGATCCTGCGGCGCTTGCGGCACGAGCGCCGCCATGCGCAGCTCGTAACTGAGCAACTGCACGGCCGCGCCGAGATTGAGCGAGGAGAAGTCGGGGTCGGTCGGGATCGTCACCGGCATGTTGCACAGGCCGACATCCTCGTTGGTGAGCCCGCTGGTCTCGTTGCCGAAGACCAGCGCCACCTCTCCCTCGAGCGCATGATCGACGATTTCCAGCGCGGCCTCACGCGCGTGCATGCGCGGCAAAGACAACTCGCGCCGGCGCGCCGTGAGCGCGGCGGAGAACACGGTGCCGGCCAGCGCCTCGGCCAGCGTGTCGACAACCCGGGCGCACTCCAGCACATCGGTTGCACCCGAGGCACGCGCATCTGCGACTGCATCCGGAAACGAGCCCGGCGCCACCAGCCAGAGCTGACGCAGGCCCATGGTCTTCATCGCCCGTGCGGCGGCACCGATATTGCCCGGATGACTGGTGCGGGAGAGCACGACACGTACGCGGTCGAGCGCAAGGGGGCGATTCATATTAAAATTCCGCGCTTTCAGTAATTTGCCGGGATGCGTCGTCGACGAACCGTGCCCACGAGGCATGCGAGCCCGGCCCCGCTTCCCCAACCGAGACCGCACACCGCATGCATGCCACCCTGAACATCGCCGTCAAGGCCGCTCGTCGCGCCGCAACCGTCATCAACCGCGCATCGACGCAGCTTGACCTGCTCACCGTCCATTCCAAGTCGCCCAACGACTTCGTCACCGAAGTCGATCGCGCGGCGGAGCAGGCGATCATCGAGGTGCTGCGCGACGCCTTCCCGGGGCACGGGATTCTAGCAGAGGAGTCCGGCGAGTCCGGCCCGGAGAGTGAATTCAACTGGATCATCGACCCCCTCGACGGCACCACCAACTTCATCCACGGTTTTCCCCAGTACGCGATCTCGATCGCGCAGACGAAGAACGGCGCCCTCGAGCATGGGCTTGTCTACGATCCCACCCGCAACGAGCTGTTCACCGCCTCGCGCGGCAGCGGTGCCTTCCTCAACGATCGGCGCATCCGCGTCTCCCGCCGCACGCGCCTCAACGAGTGCCTGATCGGCACCGGCTTCCCCTTCCGCCAGTTCGACCACGTCGATGCCTACCTGGCGATGTTCAAGGAGCTCACCCAGAAGACAGCCGGCATCCGCCGGCCCGGCGCGGCTGCGCTCGATCTCGCCTATGTCGCCGCCGGCCGCCTCGACGGCTTCTGGGAGATGGGCCTGGCGCCGTGGGACATGGCGGCCGGCGTGTTGCTGATCCAGGAAGCGGGCGGACTCGTTTCCGACCTCGCCGGCGAAGCCAACCAGCTCAGCACCGGCAACGTCGTCGCTGGCTCGCCGAAGATCTTCGGCCAGCTGCTGCCGATCATCCAGTCGTATCGCCCCGAGACCATGCAGGCCTGACAGCCGTGCTCCAGCCCATGGCGCCTGGCACCTCCCCCCCGCGCGACGCCCCTGCCCGGCGGCTGTGCCCTGCGTTTGCTGCGCTGTGGCCGGCTGTCGCCCCCCGACAGTCGCGACACCGCCCTCGCAGACACTGAAATGGGCTGGCAATTCGCGCGTCTGGCTGCGCCCTACTGGCACAGCGAGCGCAAATGGGCGGTGCGCGGCGCCTTGCTTCTGCTGCTTGCCCTCACCGTCGCCCAGGTGGGGCTGGCGATCTGGATCAGCTACTGGAACCGCGCGCTGTTCGATGCGCTGGAGGCGCGATCGCCCGGCGACCTGATGCACGAAGTCATGGTCTTCGCCCTGATCTTCGTGCTGACCATGGCGGTCACCGCCCTGCACCTCCAGGTCAAGCGCTGGGTGCAGCTCGACTGGCGGCAATGGCTGACCAGGCGCCTGCTCCAGCAGTGGCTGTCGCGCACGCAGCTCTACCATCTGCAGTTTGCCAGCGGCGATCACGACAACCCCGACGGCCGCATCGCCGAGGACATCCGCATCGCCACCGAGTCGGGCATCGGCCTGGCGCATTCGCTGTTCTATTCGCTGCTGATCCTCGGCACCTTCGTCGATATTCTGCTCACCCTGTCGGGCAGCCTGAAGGTGCCGGGGACCGGCATCGAGATCCCCGGCTACCTGGTTTGGCTAGCTTTTCTTTACGCGGGCGCGGGCACGGTGCTCGGCGCGCTGCTCGGCCGGCCACTGATCAAGGCCACCAACCGCCTGCAGACGATGGAAGCCAACCTGCGCTTCGGCCTTGCCCGCGCGCGCGAGAATTCCGACCTCATCGCCCTGATGCGCGGCGAGGGCATCGAGCGCCAGCATACCGAGAAGCTGTTCGCCGATGTCGGCCGGGGCTGGAACCGGCAGACCCTGGGCTATCTGGGGATCGTCTCGTTCTCCACCGGTTACGGAACGCTGTTGCCGGTATTCCCGATTCTCGCCGCGGCACCGCAGTACATCGCCGGCGTGATGACGCTCGGGGTGCTGATGCAGGCGGCGCAAGCCTTCCAGCAACTCACCTCGGCCCTGTCGTGGCCGATCGACAATCTCGGGGAACTGGCGAAATGGCGCGCATCCGCGGATCGCGTGGTGAGCCTGCACAACGACATGCAGCTGCTTGAGGAGCGCGCCCGCGCGCCGGTCGCGCATCGGGTCGATCTGCGCCCCGGCAACGCGGACGAATTGGTGCTGCGCGACCTGTGCCTGAGCAATCCGGATGGCCGGCTGTTGCTCGAGCACCTCGACCTGGCGGTCCACCGTGGCGAGCGCGTGCTCATCAGCGGCGACTCGACGGTCGCCATCGCGTTGTTCAAGGCCATCGCCGGCCTGTGGCGTTGGGGCAGCGGCCAGATTCTGCTCCCCGCCGACCGCGTCATCCTCTTCCTGCCGCAGCGTCCCTTCCTGCCCGACGGCAGCCTGCGGGCCGCGCTCAGCTACCCACGCCCGGCCGGAACATTCGGTGTCGCCCAAATCCGCCACGCGCTCGAATGCGCCGGCGTCGCCTGGCTCGAATCACGTCTCGACGAAATCGACTCCTGGGATCGCGTCCTGCCCCTGCGCGCGCGCCAGCGCCTTGGCGTCGCCCGCCTGCTGCTGCATCGCCCGGCCTGGGTGTTCATGGAGGAAGCCACCAGCGCCCTGTCCCCCGAGAACGAGGACGGCCTGATGGAGGTGCTGCACCGCGAGCTGCCCGAGGCGACGCTGCTGATGATCAGCTTCCACAGCGGGATGGCGCATCACTTCCAGCGCGAGCTGGTGCTCGACCGCCTGCCTGAAGACAAGTACCTGCGCGGCGACGCCGCCCCCGGTGCGCTAAGCGAAGCTTGAGGGCATCCAGCCACGTTCGACACAGTCGCGGAAGCACCACGCCGGCGTCGTCTCGGTCTTGTAGCTCCAGAAGAACCAGCCGAGGTATTTCTCGAACGTCGCCAGCTGCGCAGCAGCGTAGCCACGGTAGGCCACGGCCTCCTGGAAGGCATCCATCTGCTCCAGCGCATGATTGAACGGCCCCTCGGCCCACAGCGACACCACCTTCAGGTCGAGACCGAGGCTCCACTCGCCGCAGAAAGCCGGCAGGCCCAGCTCGGTGATGATCTCGTCGGCCTCCTGCTTCCACTCGCCGGCGGCCTTGCGCATATGGCCGTAGATGTCCATGTCGATGTCACCGCGCTCGAAACACTGGTAGCGGTGAAGATCGAACACCACGTTCGCGAACTCCGGCCCCTGCATGAAGCCGAGGTACTCGCGGAACGAGCGAAAGCCGTCATGAAACACCACGCCCACGCGCTCGGCGGGGCAATGCCTGCGGATGCGCTCGTGGGCAGCGAGGTAATAGGTCATCAGCGTATCGGTGGGCACATCCCAGCGCGGCTCGTTCAATACCTCTATGGCATGGAGCGCCGCATGCTCGTGGTAGCGCCGCGCAAGGCGTTCGAGCACGCTCAGGGAATGATCGATGTACTCCGGGCGCGTGTGCCACTCGCACACGTCCTTGATGCCACCGTTGTCGAAGCCGTTCTGGCAGCCCGGCGCCGCGTGCAGATCGAGCACCACGTACAGGCCGCATTCCCGCGCCCAATCCATCGCGCGATCGAGGACCTCGATGCCGCCGGTGACGAAGGGATGGCGGGCGGCACCGTAGCTCTCGTGGTAGGGATAGTCGGCACCGAAGACCCAGTGCCCCACCGGGATGCGCACGGCGTTCAGACCGCGCTCGGCGATCCAGGCGAAGTCATCCCGGGTGATGAAGCTGTTCCAGTGCCGGCGCAGCTTCTCGCCCGCCGCCTCGCCCAGCTCGGCACACCAGGTCGTTTCATCCGTTGCCAGGTGACCGGCGAATACGCTGGGCGTCATCCACTTCTCCAGCACCAGCCAGCCACCAAGATTGACCCCGCGCAGCTTCACTTTTTCTTGTCCCATCGCTCCGGCCTCCGCTCGCCGCCGATTACGGCGCATCCATTCTCGCTCACCGGCACCGCAAGCGGCACCCACTTCGGGATTCGACGACGAAACGGACCGCAGCGCAGCAAGGACTGGAACCCGCCCGCGCGGTTCCGCTCAAGGCCTGCGGAACTAGGACTTGCCGGGTCGCGACACGCCGCCATCGAGCGCGTCGATGAGGGCAAAGAGCCGGCGATAGAAATCGGGATCCGAGATGGTTTCTTCGCCGACCTTGACCAGCGCCTCCTTGTCGGACGACCACGGCAGCGAGATCGACCCGACGCCGGCGACGCTGACGCCCGTGCTGCTCGCGGCCGACTTGAGCTCGTAGCGCGTCTGCAGTGCGTTGGCGTACATGACCGCGCCGACGTTGCTGGGCAGGCACACCAGCGTGATGTTCAGCTTCACGCCGAGGCCCGGTTGGGGCTGGAAAAGCTTTTCCCCGCGAATGCTGATGTGGTCGGCGCTATCGACCTGATAGCCCTGGCTCAGCAGCGCGCGCTTGCCAAGCTCGCAGGCCCCGGTCGGGTCGCGTGTACTCCAGGTTACGAAGGGAGATTCGGAATTGAAGGTTTCGGTCCGGTAAACGGGCGGCGGCGGAGAGGCACACGCCACGACGACGAGCCCGACGAGCGCCGGAAGCAAGAGGCGAGGTACGAGATAAAACATGGAACTGACATCCGTGAGGCAACTACCGGTTCGGTAAGGCGAATGTTAGAGCATCCGCAGCGCCGATGGCGGGCCTGAATCGAGAATGCTCGCCATTGGCGCAGTGGCGCGATGCGCAGGATGGCCACGACGGATTCGCCACGCGGGCCCGGCTGCCCCCGAGAGCCGCACCCACCGACGCAGGCCTCCCGCGACAGCGACCTGCAACCGCGCCGCGGCGCACCATCAAGGCGGAAAACGGAACCGCACCGAGCATCCACCCTGCGCCGCCGCACGACTCGACTCACGCGGCACCGAGGCGCGTCGCCTGCGCGTGCGTCGGTTACAATCAGCGGCTTTCGCCCCTTCTCCCCTGCTGAAGACGCGAACCGAAGCGATGTCCAGATGATGATGGAAACTCCCTTTCCCGACAGCGTGCTGCAGTCGCACACGCCGATGATGCAGCAGTATCTGCGCATCAAGGCGCAGCATCCGGACACCCTGCTCTTCTACCGCATGGGCGACTTCTACGAGCTGTTCTTCGACGACGCCGAGAAGGCCGCCCGCCTGCTCGACATCACGCTGACGACCCGGGGACAGTCCGGTGGCCAGCCGATACGCATGGCCGGCGTACCCTTCCATGCGGTCGAGCAATACCTCGCCCGCCTCGTGAAGCTGGGCGAGTCGGTCGTGATCGCCGAGCAGGTCGGCGAGCCGGGCGCAAGCAAGGGGCCGATGGAACGCGCCATCAGCCGCATCGTCACCCCGGGGACCCTGACCGATGCTGCCCTTCTCGATGACCGGCGCGATGCACTGCTGCTGGCGGCGAACCTGCACCGGGGCACCCTCGGCCTCGCCTGGCTGAACCTGGCCAATGGCGATCTGCGTCTGATGGAGTGCCCAGCCGAATCCCTGCAGGCACAGTTCGAGCGCCTGCGCCCGGCCGAAGTTCTGGTACCGGACGGCCTGGCGCTGCCGCTGCTCGACAGTCTCGCCCCGGCGCAGCGCAGGCTGGCCGACTGGCAGTTCGACGCGCAGACCGGCACGCGGCTGCTCACCGAACATTTCGGCACCCGCGACCTCGCCGGCTTCGGCGTCGAGGCGTCGACCGTCGCCCTCGGCGCCGCGTCAGCCCTGTACGACTATGCGCGCGCAACCCAGCGCCAGAGTCTTGCCCATGTCACCGGGCTCACCGTCGAACGCGAGTCCGAATACCTGCGAATGGATGCCGCCACGCGGCGCAACCTCGAGCTTGGCGAAACCCTGCGCGGCGAGGCCTCGCCCACCCTGCTGTCCTTGCTCGACACGTGCGTCACAAGCATGGGCTCGCGCTGGCTGCGCCATGCCCTGCATCATCCGCTGCGCGACCGCAGCGAGCCCGCGGCGCGCCACGAAGCGGTGACCGAACTCATCGGTGACGGCGACGGCCAC
>JBFGZP010000085.1:0-10898 GCA_041586695.1 Thauera sp. | reverse complement strand
TGCATCGCGCTATAGACCTCGTTGGACGGCACGTTGGTGATCGAGCCACCGGCGGCCTTCAGCATCAGGTCCATATGCTTGCTCGCGCCGCGGATCTTCACGCCCTTGACGTCGTCCGGGGCCAGAATCGCCTTCGGCTTGGAGGCGATGCCGCCCGCCTGCCACACCCAGGTGACGATCTTGACGCCCTTCTCGTCGAGGATGCGCGTCAGCTCCTTGCCGATCGGCTCGTTCTTCCAGCGATGGCCCTGCTCGTAGCTGGTGACCATGCCCGGCATCAGGGTGATGTTGACCTGCGGGATCTTGCCGCCCTCGTAGGCGAGCGGCAGGAGGGTCATATCGACCGAACCGTTCTGCAGGGCACCGAACTGGGCCATGGTCTTGACCAGGGAACTGGCGGGGAATATCTCGAACTTGAGCGCGCCGTCGCTGCGCTTCTCCACTTCCTGCGCAAACTTGCGCACCAGACGGTCGCGGAAGTCGCCCTCGTCGATGGTGCCGCCGGGGAACTGGTGAGAGATCTTCACCACCGTCGCCTTCTGCGCGTGGGCGGCGGGGGCGAGTCCCAGCGCCAGCAGGCTGGCGACTGCGCCGAACAGGACGTGCTTGCGGATACCGTATTTCATGGGTTGTCTCCTCTCGTGGGGTGGTGCAAAAAATCGTCAAACGGGGTGGTAACGAAACGATGCCGCCGGCCGAACTGCGACCTTCGCTCAGTACCTGCCCGACAGCAGCGAACCGAAGCCGGGCGAGTAGGTCCTGAGCCCGAGCTTCTTCAGCATCATGAAGGTGGTCGATACCGAGGACGACACGACCGGCAAGCCGGTGCGGTCCTCGATTATCTGCACCGAGGGCAGGGAGGGCATCTGCACGCAGGCCGATGCAACGATCGCGTCGACACCTTTGGTGTCGAGGCGCTTGGTGATCTCGGCCGGGGCGAACGGATCCTGACGGCCGACCTCGAGGTTGTCGGGAATCTCGAGCGAGATGCTGTCGACGACCTCGATGCCCTCGTGTTCGATGTAGTCGATGACGAGCTGCGTGAGCGGCTTCATGTAGGGGGTGAGAATCGACACCCGCTTCGCGCCAATGGCCTTCAGGCCTTCGACCAATGCACCGGCGCTGGTCACCACTGGCGCGGAGCCGCCGGCTTCGACGGTGCGCTGGTGCAGGCGCTCCTCGGAGACGCGGTGATAAGCCTTGCCCATGCTCATGATCGCGACAAGGCAAGCGTAACCGAGCACATCGACTCGCGCGTCGGCGAGCTCGAGCGCGCAGCGGTCGGAGTCGCGGTCCATCGCCTCGAGCTCTTCCTTCGTGACCTTCTGCATGCGCATGCGGCTCGAGTGGAAAGTGAAGCGCTCCGGTTCGACCGCTTCACGTGCGCGCAGGATCGCGGGTATCTCGGTCTCCATCGTGGTGTTGGAACTGGGCACGATCTGCCCGATGCGGAAGGACTGCTGCTTCATCGATCAACTCCTGGGTGCGATGGAATCAGGCGCCGAGTTGGCGAGCCAGATGGAGGAAGTCGTCGGCGACGAGATCGAATTCGTCGGCCATGTATTTGGGAAGAGGCTGGCCCGCGCCGAACTCGAGCGGGCGGACCACATAGGCGGTTCGGCAGCCCTGGTCCTTCGCCGCGCGCAGATCGCTCGGATGCGCCGCAACGAGCATCAACTCGGAAGTCGGAATGTCGAGAAGGCGTGCCGTACCCTGATAGGTTTCGGGGTCGGGCTTGTAATGGCCAAAGAGCTCGGCCGAGATCACGCAGTCCCACGGCAGGCCGGCATGCCTCGCCAAATTGGTCAGGAGGGAGAAGTTGCCGTTGGAAAGGGTGGTGATGGTGAACCGCCGCTTCAGGCGGGCGAGGCCATCGACGCTGTCGGACCAGGGCCGAAGGCGGTGCCAGGCGCGATTCAGGTGCTCTCGAGCGCCCTCGTCGAGGCCACCGAGCCCGAAGCGCTCGATGATCGAATCGAGGATAAGCCGATGCAGGGCGTCGATATTCATCCATGGCAGCTTGCCGCGCCGCACCTGGTCCATCGCAGGCGCGTAGCCCTCCCGCCAGGCGTCGGCGAATGCCTCCCAGTCACCGTCAACGCCCATCTCGGCAGCGATCGCGGCCGCCTCGGAGGCGATACTGCCGCGCCAATCGACTACCGTACCGAACACATCAAATGCGAGTGCTCGCACTGCAGGACGTGCATCCAATTGCGCCATTCCAGCCCCTCCTCCGTTGCGGTTGCCTCCGACCAGCGGATCGGAGTGGTCAATCGAGCACGCCATTCCGGTTGTCAGCACCGGCTCGACTCACCTATCATGTACTCAACAAAGTCTCTTTTGCATGCGTACATTTAATTTGTGTATACAAGATATAAATTCTTGCATGCGCTGTCAACGTCTATCTTGGAATCCGGCCATTAATGAAGAAGAGACGATCGGAAGAGTTGCGCGACGAAATCGAGGAAATGATCGCGTTCGGCAAACTACCGCCCGGCAAGCATCTCGACGAAACCGAGCTTGCCGAGCGTTTCGGTGTGTCGCGCACGCCGGTCCGCGAGGCGTTGAACCAGCTCGATACGGCCGGCCTGATCGAGATCCGACCACGCCGCGGGGCGGTCGTGGCGGAGTTCGGCCCCCAGCGCCTGGTGGAGATGTTCGAGGTCATGGCCGAGCTCGAGGGGATGTGCGGCCGCCTGGCGGCTCGTCGCCTCAGCCCGGACGAGCAGCGCGCATTGCTGGCCGTGCACGATCGCTGCAAGGCGGCCGCCCAGGACGGCGACGACCCGGATCTCTACTACCAGCTCAACGACGAATTCCACGGCGCGATTTACGCCGGTAGCCACAACGAATTCCTCACCGAGCAGGTGTGGAACCTGCGGCGGCGCCTGCGCCCCTATCGCCGACTGCAGTTGCGGGCGCGCGGCCGCATCCCGAAATCATTCGAGGAGCACGAGGCGATCGTTGCCGCCATCCTCGCCGGCGAGGGCGAGAAAGCCAACGAACTGCTGAGGGCGCACGTGATCGTGCAGGGCCAGCGCTTTGCCGACCTCATGGCCTCGCTGCCGCTGTTGCACGCGAACGCGGACTGATCAGGATCCGCGCGGCGCCTCAGTCCTCCGCCGGCTCGGCTGGATGCATGCGTCGCCACAGCTCCGACATGGCCTCGGCCGCACCCATTTGCAGGCGGCGGTCGACGATGTGACTGACCTCGGTGTCGCCGGGGTTGATCTCCACTGTCGGCACTCCCGCCCGCCAGGCCCACACGACCGGACCGGCGATGTAGGGGAACACGCTCGTGGTGCCGATCGACACCACGGCATCGACACCGGCCGCCAGCACGTCCTCCAGGCGGTCGATCGCCCCACACGGCAGGTCCTCGCCGAACAGCACCACATCCGGTCGCATCACCCCGCCGCACACCGGGCAGGCCGGGGGTATCTGCAGGCCGGCATAGTCGGGCACCGGGCGCGAATGCGGGCACTCCATGCAGCGCAGGCGGTGCACCGTGCCGTGGATCTCGATCAGGTTGCGCGAGCCGGCCGCGCGGTGAAGGCCGTCGACGTTCTGCGTCAGCACGCACACCAGGGGCTTCTCGTGCTCCATCGCCGCGATCAGCCGATGCGCGGCGTTGGGTCGGGCGCCTCGGCAGTTGGCCTCGATCTCGGCGATGTACCTCCAGGCGACGTCCGGGCGTCGCGCCATCATCTCGCCCGACAAGGCCTCTTCGATCGTCAGCCCTTCGGCGGTGAGGCGTTCGTGGTACAGGCCGCCGATGCCGCGGTAGGTGGGCAGGCCGGAGTCGGCGGAGATGCCGGCGCCGGTGATGAACAGGATTCGCCGCACCCGCGCGAGCAGCGCCGCTACCGCATCGAGTTCGCCGCGCTGACTCAAGCCCGCGAGACCTCGACCAGGCAGTCGTAGAAGGTCGGCCCACCGCCCATGTCGGTGGCCGCCGATGGGGTCACGGCGTTGGCGTTGTTGCCGTCGGGAGACAGCTTCTGCCACCATACCGACGGGCTGCACACCACCCCCGCGCGCACCGTTTCCGTCACCACCGCCCGGGCATGGAAGGCCCCGCGGTCGTTGTGGATGCGCACACGCTCGCCAGCGCGCAGACCGCGTGCCGCCGCATCCTGCGGATGGATCTCCAGCTTCGGCTCGCCCTCCTCCGCCAGAAAGCGCGGCATGTTGGCGAAGCTGGTGTTGAGGAAGTTGCGCGCGGGCGGCGTGATCAGCGCCAGCGGGAAACGCACCGCCAGCGCCGGCGAGCTGAGCGGCGACTCCGCCGGCGGAATCCAGGCCGGCAGCGGATCGAGCCCGAGGCTTTCGAGCAGGCTGGAGCGGAATTCGCACTTGCCCGAGGGCGTGCGGAAATTGCCCTGGGCGAAAGGCAGGAAGGGCCGCGACAGGTTCAGCCGCGCCCAGCCGCGTTCGTCGAGCTTCGCCGGCTCGAGGCCGATGGCACGCGGGTCGCGGCGATCGAAGGCCGCGGCGGCGATGGCGGCGTCGGACTCGAACAATGCCGGTTCGGTGAAGCCCATGCGTGCCGCGAGCAGGCGGAAGACCTCGGTGTTGGGCTTGGCCTCGCCGAGCGGCGCGATCGCCGGCATGTTCGCCACCGCATAGGCATGGCCGTAGCTGCGATGCACGTCGCGGTGCTCGAGCTGGCTGGTGGCGGGCAGCAGGATGTCGGCGAAGTCGGCAGTGTCGGTCTGGAACAGCTCGTGCACGACGCAGAACAGGTCCTCGCGCGCGAATCCGGCCCGCACCCGGTTGCTGTCCGGCGCGACCGCCACCGGGTTCGAGTTGTACACGTAGAGCGCACGGATCGGCGGGTCTTTCGCCTCGAGCAGGGCGTCGCCGATGAAGGACATGTTGATGTGCCGGGGCGGCCGTCCGGCGGCGGGGTAGAGATCGGGCCGCGCCAAGGCACGCTCGTCCACCGGGTAGTTTCCCGAGGTCGACAGCAGCGCGCCGCCCGCTGCGTGCCGCCACGCCCCGGTCAGCGCCGGCAGGCAGGCGATGTTGCGCACCGCCATGCCGCCGCCGGCGCAGCGGTTGAGACCGTAGTTGAGGCGGATCAGCGTCGGGCTCTCGCTGCCGTATTCGCGCGCCAGGCTGCGGATCGTCTCGGCCGCCAGGCCGGCGAGCGGCGCCGCCCACTCCGGCGTGAACGCGCGCACGCGCTCGGCGAGCGCATCGAAGCCGAGCGTGTGGCGGGCAATGTAGTCATGGTCGATGAGGCCGTCGGCGATCAGCACCTGCATCATCGCCAGCGCAAGGGCGCCGTCGGTGCCCGGCATCGGTGCGAGATGCAGATCGCACTTCACCGCGGTCTCGGTGCGGCGCGGATCGATGCACACCAGGCGCGCGCCGCGCCGCTTCGCCTCCTGCAGATGGCGCCAGCCGTGCAGGTTGGACACCACCGGGTTCGCGCCCCAGATCAGGATCAGTTTCGCGTCGGCAACGGCCTCCGGGTCGGTGCCGACCGAGGCGCCCACGGTAGCCTTCCAGCCCATCGCGCCGGCCGCGGCGCAGATCGTGCGGTCGAGCATCGACGCGCCGAGTCGATGGAAAAAGCGCCGGTCCAGGCTCTCGCCCTGCACCAGCCCCATCGTCCCGGCATAGCTGTAGGGCAGGATCGCGCGCGGATCATCGGCTGCGATAGCGCGGAAGCGGGTGGCGATGGTGTCGAGCGCCTCGTCCCAGGTGATGCGCGCGAACCGCCCTTCGCCCTTGTTTCCGACCCGCTTCATCGGATGCAGCAGGCGGTGGTCCGAATAGACGCGTTCGAGGTAGTGCGCGACCTTGGTGCACAGCGTCCCGTTGGTGAACGGCATGTCGGCCGCGCCACGCAGCTTGACCGCCCGACCGTCGGCGACGGAGACCTCCATCGCGCAGGTATCGGGGCAGTCGTGCGGACAGGCGGCGCGTACCACGCGCACTTCGCCGCCACTTTCGGCAACAGTCATGGCAGGTCTCCGGGGCGGGCCAGGCGGCGCCGGATCAGCGCCGTGCGGGCGGCTCGACCGACGAGGTCAGTTCGAGATATCGACGCCGATCTTCCTCGAAGCGGTCGAGAATCGCCGAGCGCTCGCGCAGCTTGGCATCGATGACCGAGCGCTGGGCGAGGATCTCGCCGTCGAGATTGCGCAGGTCTTCCATCACGCCCGGATCCTTGGTACCGCGCTGAAGGTCCTGCGCATCCACGATGATTCGGCGCTGAAGCTCGAGCAGGTCGCTCTCGCGCGCACGCAGGTCGCGCAGGGTGCGGTCGAGATCGGCAAGTTCACGGTCGCGTCGGCTGTCGAGATCCTCCACGCTGCGGTAGGTCTCGAGCAGCGCCTGGTCCAGGCGCAACTGCCTCATGCGCTCGGCCTCTTCGACGCGGCGGAGGCGGGCCTCGGCATTGCGCCTTGCGATTTCGTCCGCGGTGAGCGGCGCGGCGACGTTGCGCCGCACCGTGCCCGACGGGCTGATCTCCCGATAGGCACTGCCATAGCAGGCCGTGGGCAGGATGTCGCCACAAACGGGCTGACCGCCGACGTCGCAGCAATAGATCGTGCGCGCACCCGTATTTTGTGCCGCCGCGCCGAGCGGCAGCAGCAGGGTCGCGACGATGACCAACTCAGCGAGACGAGGCAATTCCATACCTTTCACGGTAAGCCGTCACGGCATCGAGGTTGGCCGCAAGCTCCGGGCTGTCGGCGAGGAAGGCGACGAGGTCGTCCAGGGTGGCCACCGCTACCACCGGCATGTCGAATTGCTCGCGCACCTCCTGCACCGCCGACAGCGCGCCCTTGCCGCGCTCCATGCGGTCGAGCGCGATCACCACGCCGGCCGGTGTCGCGCCGGCGCCACGGATGATGTCCACCGATTCGCGCACCGAGGTGCCGGCGGAGATGACGTCGTCGACAATCAGCACCCGCCCGGCGAGCGGCGCACCGATCAGCGTGCCACCCTCGCCATGGGCCTTCGCCTCCTTGCGGTTGAAGGCGAAGGGCAGGTCGACGCCGTCTTCGGCGAGGCGGATCGCGGTACCGGCCACGAGCGGAATGCCCTTGTAGGCCGGCCCGAACAGCATGTCGCAGGCCACGCCGGAAGCCCGTATGGTGCGAGCGTAGTAGCCGCACAGTTCGCGGAAGGATGTCCCGTCGTCGAATAGGCCGGCATTGAAGAAGTAGGGCGAGTTGCGCCCCGCCTTGGTGACGAAGGCACCGAAACGAAGCACGCCCTTGCGACAGGCGAGGGCAATGAAATCCCGGCTAAAATCCACGATTATTCGAGCACATGGCAAAGGACTGGAAACCAACGCATGTTACGCATCATCTCGCTCAACCTCAACGGCGTCCGATCGGCGGTCAGCAAGGGTTTTCTCGACTGGCTGCCCGAGCAGAACGCCGACATCGTCTGCCTGCAGGAGCTCAAGGCCCAGGCGCCGGACCTCACCGAAACGGTGCGTGCCCCCCACGGCCTGTCGGGCTGGTTCCACCACGCCGAGAAAAAGGGTTACAGCGGCGTAGGCATCTACAGCCGCCACCAGCCGGATCGCATCATCGAGGGCCTCGGCATCGCCGACATCGACGCCGAGGGTCGCTTTATTCAGCTCGACTTCGGCAAGCTGTCGGTCGTGTCCCTCTACCTGCCCTCGGGTTCGAGCTCGGAGGAGCGCCTGCAGATCAAGTTCGGCTTCATGGACCGCTTCCTGCCGCGCCTGGCCGAGCTGCGGGCGGGCGGGCAGGAGGTGGTGATCTGCGGCGACTGGAACATCGCGCACCGCGAGATCGACCTCAAGAACTGGAGATCCAATCAGAAGAACTCCGGTTTCCTGCCCGAAGAACGCGCCTGGCTCAGTCGCCTGTTCGACGAGCAGGGCTGGGTGGACGTGTATCGCCGCCTCTACCCCGACACCACCGGCGAGAGCTACACATGGTGGTCGAACCGCGGCCAGGCCTGGGCCAAGAACGTAGGCTGGCGGCTGGACTACCAGATCGCCACGCCGGGCATCGCCGAAGTCGCTCGCGACAGCCGCGTGTACAAGGACCAGCGCTTCTCCGACCACGCGCCGCTGACCGTCGATTACGACTGGCGGCTCTGAAGCGTCGCGGCCTCACGCGCCGCGAGACCGCCGTCCCCGGCGGGGCGGGCGGCGGACGTCTTCCGGACATGAGCACGGCTGCTGCTGCAGAAGGCGGATGAGTTGCGCGAGCACGGAATCACGCAGGCTGCCGAGCTCGCCCGCCCGCCCCAACGCCTCCTGCCCCCGGCCGCGAGCCTTGAGTTCCAGCAGGTCCGCCACCAGCGCATGCAGGCGCGGGAGCTGCGACGAGACCGCCGCGAAGCCTGGCTCGTCGCCAAAGCGGGCCCGGCCATTGTCCTGCCACCAGGTTTCCAGTCGTCTTGCGCCCTGATCCGGCGCTGGCGGTCGCTCGCGCTCGCCCCGGAGGTAGGATTCGACGGCTCCGATCCAGGCGCGCTGCTCCACTGCGGCATGGAGCAGGGGAAGGTCCTCGCGACTCGCCGCAGACAGCGTCTGCCAGGCCGGGTCGGGCCGCCAGGCGGCGACCCAGGCGGGCAGTTCGCCACCCGGCATGGGTCGGGCAATGCCATAGCCCTGGGCGAGTTCGCAGCCGAGCAGCAGCAGCATTGCCGCGTGAGCCCGCGTTTCCATGCCCTCGGCGACGACCTTGCGCCGGAAGGCCGCAGCGAGACCGAGCACGCCCTCGAGGATGGCCAGGTCCTCCGGATCGTCGAGCATGTCGCGCACGAAGCTGCGGTCGATCTTGAGCACATGACCGGGCAGCCGTCTCAGGTAGGTGAGCGAGGAATGACCCGTACCGAAGTCGTCGAAGGCAAAACCGACGCCCATCTCGGCGCAGGTCGCGATGAGCGCGGACACATGGGCCATGTCCCCTAGCGCGCCGGTTTCCAGCACCTCCAGCTCCAGCCGTCCGCGCTTCACTTCGGGATGGTCCGCGAGCTGCGCCCCCAGTCGCGTGGCGAAATCGGCCTGTTGCAGGTGATGTGCCGACACATTGACGCTGACCGCCAGATCGAGCCCCCGGGCGCGCCAGGCTTCGACCTGCGCCAGCGCAGCATCGAGCACCCATTCGCCCAGTTCCACGCCGAGCGGATGCTCCTCGACTTCCGACAGGAAGACCGCCGGCGCCAGCAATCCATGTTCGGGGTGTTGCCAGCGGATCAGCGCCTCGACGCCGACGATCTCGCCGGTCCGCAGGTTCACCTTGGGCTGATAGTGGAGAACGAACTCGCCCCCCTCCAGACCCTGGCGGATGCGGGCCAGGCTCTCGCGGTGACCGCGCGCGTTCTGGTCCCGCGCGGCGTCGAACACGTGGTAGCGGTTCTTGCCCGCAAGCTTGGCCTGGTACATGGCCTGGTCGGCCTGGCGCAGCAGCTGGTCGGCACCGACCTCCTCCGCTTGCGGGTAGACGCTGACGCCGATGCTGCCGGAGACGCGCAAGCCGAGTCCGCTTGCATGCACCGGCTGGGCAGCGGCGGCCAGCAGGCGAACGATGAGCGGCACGCAGGCCTGCACATCGGGCAGGTCGATGAACACCGCGACGAATTCGTCTCCACCCAGGCGGGCGATGGTGTCGCCCTCGCGCAGCGCCGACTTGAGACGCGCCGCCAAGGTCGTCAGCAGCTGATCGCCGACGTCATGACCATGCTGATCATTGATGGCCTTGAAGCCATCCAGATCCAGGTAGGCTACCACCAACCTGCGATCGCGCCGCCGGGTCTGCGTCATCGCCAGCTGCATGCGGTCGGCCAGCAGGACGCGGTTCGGCAGGCCGGTGAGCGCATCGTAGTGGGCGATGTGCTCGAGCTGGTGCTGGTAGCGCTTCTGGCTGGTGATGTCGGAAAAGAGCGCGACGTAATGTTCCACCCGCCCCCTGCTGTCGTGCACGGCGCTGATGATGAGCGATTCGGCGTACTCCTCGCCGCTCTTGCGCCGGTTCCAGACCTCGCCCTGCCAGTGCGAGTCCTCGATCAGGCCGCGCCACATCGCGGCGTAGAACGCGGCGTCGTGGCGGCCCGACCTGAGGATGCGCGGATTGCGTCCCACCGCCTCGTCCCGGCCATAGCCGGTGATGGACGTGAAGGTCTCGTTGACGTCGATGATGTTCCCGCCGGCGTCGGTGATCATGATGCCTTCGCGGGCGCTGGTGAACACGCTGGCGGCGAGTTGCAGCCGGGCCTCGGCGAGCTTGAGTTCGGTGATGTCGCGGGCGACACCTTCGAGCGCGACGACCTTGCCATGCTCGTCGAACAGCGGGAATTCGGTGGTCTCGAGCCAGCGCTCGCTGCCGTCCTTGTGTAGCGCGACGACGACCCCGGGCGGCTGGCGGATGCCCGCGAAGCCCGCCGCGTTGCGGGCGGCGATCTCATCGTTGATGGGATGGTCGGTGATGGTTTCCTGGTAATGAACGAGGAACTCCTTGGGCGTCCACCCCAGGATCGACACGATCGAGTCACTGACGAACGTGAATACGTTGTTCTCGTCGTTGGCGTAAAAGAAGTAGTTCGGTGCCAGGTTCTCCACCAGGCGCCGGTACTTGGCCTCGCATTCCTGTTGTTGCGCCCGCGCCTGCCTGAGCTCGGTGATGTCCGCGAGGCTGCCGGTGGCACGCAGCGGCTTGCCGCGTTCGTCGCGTTCGACGACCCGTCCGCGGTCCCGAGCCCAGGTGATCTGCCCATCCGCCCCGAGCAGCCGGTACTCGGCGTGATACTCACCGGTCTCGCCGCCCAGCAGCGCCTCGAAGTCTCGCCGGGCGCCCTCCCTGTCCGCGGGATGGATGCGCGCGAGCAGCGCTTCTTCGATCTCGTGGCTTCCGGGCACGATGCCCAGCGCCGCGAGCCAGTGCGGACTGTGG
>JBFGZP010000084.1:0-11243 GCA_041586695.1 Thauera sp. | reverse complement strand
CGGGCTCGCGGCGCCGGTGGTCGGCCTGCCGCTGGTCGCGATGGCATTCAGCTGGCATGCGTGGAGGCGCTTTCAGCGTCCGATCGCGGCGCTGCATCGCATGGAGGCGGTGATTCTGGCCTGCCGAGACGGAGACCTGCATCAGCGCATCACCGCTACTGCGGGCCTTGGCGAGGTCGGTAAGGTGGCGTGGGAGATGAACGAACTACTCGACATGGTCGAGGCCTATATCAAGGAGATCACGACCTGCTTCCGTATGGTGTCCGAAGGGCACTACTACCGTCGCGCCTTCGATCACGGCCTGCCTGGGCAGTTCGCGCGTTCCCTGCGCGACGTGAATCAGGCCATCCAGACCATGGAGGACAACGCCCGCTATGTGGTGCGCAACCGCCTCGGCTCGCAACTGCATGCCCTCAATACGGCCAACCTGCTGGCCAACCTGCGCGGCAACCAGGGTGACCTGATCCGCGTTGCGGAAGAGATGGACGCGGTTCTCAAGATCGCCGAGGACAACCGCGATGGTGCCATTCGCAGTCGCGAGCAGGTGGTGCGCATCGGCGATTCGCTCGAGCACATCAACGACGACATGCAGAAGATGGCAGGTGCGGCCGGCGAGTTGGGCGCGGCCAGTACGTCGATCGACCGGGCTGTGCACATCATCGCCGACATCACCGATCAGACCAATCTGCTCGCCCTCAATGCCGCGATCGAGGCGGCACGCGCCGGCGAAGTGGGCCGTGGCTTCGCTGTAGTGGCGGACGAGGTGCGCAAGCTGGCAGAGCGCACCAAGGCGGCAACCTCCGAGATCACCCAACTGGTGAACGGTTTTCGCGGCCGGGTGGGGGCGATGGTCGACCAGACGGCCAAGGTCGGTCGGCAGAGCGCGGGCGTAAGCGGCGAGGTGTCGGCCTTCCGCGAGCAGTTCGCCGCCGTGGCGCGTTCGTCCGAGGCCACGATCGAACAGCTCACGCGCGCCAAGGACCTGTCTTTCGCCTCATTGATGAAGATGGATCACATCATCTACATGCAGAACAGCTACGTGTCGATGGAGCGCCGCGGTGTGGGTGACGAGGCGAGTGAGGTCGAGGTCGGGCACGCCGACTGCCGTGTCGGACAGTGGTATTTTGGTGGCTCCGGCCACGCGGTGTTCGGCAAGACACGCGCATTCGCGGCGCTGGAGCGGCCGCATGCGATGGTGCATTCTTCCGTGCACAAGGCGCTCGACGCAATCCGCAGCGATGTTGGCAACGATGACAGCACACGAGAGAAGGTCGTCGGCGCGCTCGAGGCCGCCGAGGGCGCGAGCACCGACGTGATCCGGCTGATCGGCGAGATGGTGACCGAGAAACACGGCATCTGAGTGATCGGCGCCGGGAACGAAACGGATTGCTGGAGGCGAGCCGATGGAGCCTCGACGCGAACGAGAACGTTGCAGGCGAGCGGGACGCCGGGCGGGTAAGGGATGGCTGCAGGGCGCGCTGCTGGCGGGCGTGCTGGCGATGCTGTCGGCCACGCCCGTCGCCGGCGAACTCGCGGTGGCGGTGGACATCGGCCACACGCTCGATGCGCCCGGAGCCACCAGCGCACGTGGTCGAACCGAGTTGGAATTCAACCGCGACCTCGCGTTCGCCGTCGTTGCAGCGCTGCGCGAGCGCGGCCTGGCGACGCGGATGGTGAATGCAGACGGCCGCATCGCCTCGCTGCGCGCGCGCCCCGCCGCGGCCGAGGGTGTGGATTTCCTGCTTTCGATCCATCATGACTCGGTCGGTGCGCACGAGTTGCTCCCATGGAGGTGGAACGAACGGCCGCTCGATTACAACGACGACTTCGCCGGGCATTCGCTGTTCGTGTCGCGCGAGAATCCGCAAACGCCGTTGAGCGTTCTGTGCGCACGCGCGATCGGCGCACGACTTCAGCGCCTCGGCTTCGTGCCGACGCACAAGAACGGCCGGCGGCGCAGCTATGCCGACTTCGAGCACGCGGTTCATTATTACGATGGCCTGGCCGTGCTGAGGCACGCGCGCATGCCGGCAGTGCTGTTCGAGGCCGGAGTGATCAAGAATCGCGACGAGGAACTGCTGCTGCGCGACCCGGCGCGCCAGGCGCGCATGGCAGACGGAATTGCCACCGGGCTTGCTGCCTGCCTGCGCAACGGCAGCCCCGCCAGCGATGACGCACGAGGTGACGGCGCGCCCCGATGAGGTTGCGGGTCATACGCGTGTCGGTGCGCTTCGGTCCGCGCTCGTCGATGCGCGCCGACCAGGGCGCGCGCGGTGACCTTCGGCGCCGCCGCTCACGCGGGCCCGCAATGCACCGTGCCCCTGGAAATCACACAGCTGCGATCGCGACCAGCCTCCTTCGCTGCGTAAAGGGCGGCGTCGGCGGCATTGACCAGGGCATCGGGGTTCGCCATGTCCGCTTCCCTGCAGGCCACGCCGATGCTCACCGTGGTGGTGATCGTCCTGTCGCCTGCGCTGATGGTGAAGGACTTCACCATCCTGCGCACACGTTCTGCTGCGGCGAGCGCCGACTTCAGGTCGGCATTGCTGCAGATCATCAGGAACTCCTCGCCGCCGATCCGGCAAACGCTGTCGTCCTTGCGCGCGGAGCGCTGGATGGCCTGTCCGACCTCGCGCAGCACGTTGTCGCCTACGGCGTGCCCGTGGTTGTCGTTGATGCGCTTGAAATTGTCGATATCGATCATCAGCACCGCGACCGGCTGGCCGGAGCGACTGGCGGCGCTCCAGGTCTTCATCAGCGCATTCATGCCCGAGCGCCGATTGGGCAGGCCGGTAAGCAGATCGGTCAGCGCGGCGTGGGCCAGCCGCCGATTGCTGATCGCCAGTTCGGCGGCGAATTCCTTTAGCTGGGCGCGATCGCGCTCCCACGCTTCGAGCAGCTTGACGTAATGCCAGGCAGCCCGCAGGCGGGCACGCAGGGCGCGGAAATTGACCGGCTTGGTTACATAGTCGTCGACGCCGGCTTCGAAGGCTTCGACCACTTCATCTTCCGCCTCCACGCCGGTGAGCATGATCACGTAGATCGTCTGCCCCCACTCGGTAGCGCGCAAGGCGCGGCAGAGCTCGAGCCCGTTCATGCCGGGCATCATCCAGTCCGTGACCACGATCTGGGGCATCGCCTCGAGCGCCAGCGCGAGCGCTTCCTGCCCGTTGGACGCCGATATCACGGAATGGCCGAGCACCTTGCCGAGCAGGCCCTCCATCATGACGCGGGTGGTGGCATCGTCCTCGACGAGCAGCACCCGCAGCGACGCCGGGCTGCCCTCGTCGTCGGAGCGGGGCGCGGGGGTGCTCGCCATCTGCGCGAACGAGGGCAGGGCAGAGGCGGGCACCTTGAGCAGATCGCCCCACTCCCGCCACTGGCGCAGGAGTTCGTCCACCCGGACGCCGAAATCGTCGGCGTCGAGACCGATCTTGCCTCCCAGCAGCAGGAGCTCGGAAATCCGGCCGCTGCGCTCGCTTTCGGGCGCGAGGCCGAGATCGGCAACGCACTTGGCGAGGTAGAAGAGATGAACCAGTTCGAAAGGGCGTGAGCCAGCCGAGAATCCGGATGCGCCGGGAGTCTCGTGAAAGTAGATCGGCTCGACCAGGGCCTTCGGAATGCCCCACTCGGTCAGCAGGGCGGCGGTCAACTCATTGTGGTCGAGCCTCAATTGGGCCTGTTCGAGATCTCTCAGCGGACGCTCGGAAGCACTGGCCTGTTCGAGCAACCTCGCATACTCGATCGGGTAGGCCGTCGCCATGGCCAGGCAGCCGATGCGGGCCAACATGCCGCAGGAGAAAAGCTCGTCCGCGGCGCCCGCGCTGCCCATCGCGCCAAACTGCTGCATGGTCAGCGCCATCAGCAGGGAATGTGACCAGAATCCCTGGTAGTCGAAGCCCGTGCACGGCCCCTTCTGATATTGATCGACCAGCGAAAAACCGAGCGTGAGCTGACGCACTGTGCCCAGGCCGAGGCGCATGATCGCCTCGGTGACGGCGGCAACCGGCCGCCGACCACTTCCCGCGCCGTTGGCCTGGCGGATCAGGCGGCCGGTGAGCGCGGGATCGGTCTGCACCACCCGGGCGATTTCGGCAACCGTCGCATCGTCCCGGCGACAGAGTTCGAGAATGGCATGCGCGACCCCCTTGGGACTCGGAAGCTCACCATTGAGCTGCAGGTGTTCGAGAGTCTTCATGCAGAAATAGTATCGGCAGACGCCGACCCGCTGACGATCCGGTTACCGTGGTCCCCGCAGCCGGGGATGAAAAATGTCGGTTGCAAGCTTACCCGAAGCGCCGGCGTGATGACGAACATTGCTTCACTCGGGTGCATCGATGCGCCAGCGTCGGCGCAGCAATGGGCCGACGGCAGCAGCGGGAACGGGCTTGCTGATATAGAAGCCCTGCAGCGTTTCACTGTGGAGCGACTTCAGGGTGCGCGCCTGCTCGATGGTCTCCACGCCTTCGGCGGTGACCTTGAAGTCGAGATTCTTCGCCAGCGCGAGAATGGCCCGGACGATGGCGAGACTGTCGTGGTCGTCGGGCAGGCCGCGAACGAAACTCTGGTCGATCTTGAGCTTGCTCAGTGGAAGGCGCTTTAGATAACTCAGGGACGAATAGCCGGTGCCGAAATCATCGAGCGCGATGCGGATGCCACTGTTGCGCAAGGCGAGCAGGGTGGCGAGGGTCGTCTCGCTGTCTTCCATCAGCGCGCTCTCGGTGACCTCGAGCTCGAGCCATTCCGATGCCAGTCCGGTCTCCTGCAGGATTGTCCGGATGGTGTCGAACAGCTGGGGATCCCTGAACTGCATTGGGGACAGGTTGACCGCCACACGCACCGGGTGCCCGTCCGCGAGCCAGCGCATCGCGTCCCGGCAGGCGGTCCGGAGTATCCATTCGCTGAGGCGCGAAATCAGGCCATTCTCCTCCGCCAGCGGAATGAAGCTCAAGGGCGGGATCAGGCCGTGTTCGGGATGTTCCCAGCGAATCAGGGCTTCGACGGCGTCGATGCGTCCGCTGTCGAGATCGAGCTGGGGCTGATACACGAGGAAGAACTCCTGGCGCTCCATGGCGAGGCGCAGGTTGCTCTCGAGTGTCATGCGCTGCACCGCGTGTTGCGTCAGCGATGCGCTGTAGAACTGGCAGTTGTCGCGGCCGCCGTCCTTGGCGTGGTACATCGCGGTGTCGGCGTGCTTGAGCAGCGTGGGACCGTCCGCGCCGTCTTCGGGATAGACGGCGATGCCGATGCTCGTCGTCAGCACCACCTCGCGTCCGCGCAACTGGAACGGCTGCTGCATCATTTCGCGGATGCGCTGGGCCACCTGCATGGCGTCTTCGCGCTGCGCGATCCGCGGTAGCAGGACGGTGAATTCGTCGCCGCCGAGGCGGGCGAATTCGAGCCCGCAGTCGAGGGCTGCGACGCGGGCGACCAGGTCGTAGGGCCGGGTGGCAGCGTGCAGGCGCTCGGCGGCCTGCTCCAGCACCTGGTCGCCGACATTGTGTCCCATGGTGTCGTTGATGCTCTTGAATCGATCGAGATCGAGAAACAGGATTGCCAGCTTGCACTTGGCGTCCCGCGCGCGGCCGACTTCGCGCTCGAGGCGCTCGACGAAGGATTGACGGTTGGGCAAGCCGGTGAGTCCGTCGAAATAGGCGAGGCGAAAGATTCGCTCTTCAGCGTGTTTACGCTCGGTGATGTCGCGCACCAGGCACAGCGCCTCGTCGGCCTCGATCGTGACCAGACGCGCCTCGTATTGGCGTACCTCGCGTGTGTCCGTCTGCAGCTGGAAATCGAAGTTCTGCACCGTGGCACTGTCGCGCGCATGTGCAAACCCGCCCTGCAGGTGGGCGGCGATATCCTCAGGGTAGCTGGCCGAAAGCGGGAGACTGGGCCTGGGGGCCTGCGGTGCAGCACCGGGGGGGCGCGTGCCGCCGTTTCCCTCGAGCACGATGCCCGCGGCGTCCATGCGAAACCAGGTATCGGGAATCGCGTTGAGAATCGCCGCGCTGCGGGCATCGGCCGCGCGCAGCGCCAGCAGGGCGCGATATGCGCGAAAGAGGTACTTCACGCGGTGGCCGAGCAGCGACCAGTTGATCGGCTTGGATATGAAATCGGTGGCGCCGGCCTCGTATGCCGCCTCGATCGATGCCGTGTCGTCCATGCCGGTGACCATGACGATCGGCAATTCCGCTCCGGCTTCGTCGCGCAAGGCCCGGCAGGCCTGAAATCCGTTCAGCCCCGGCATCTCGACGTCGAGCATCACCATGTCGCAGGGGCGGGCGCGGTACTGGCGAAGGGCATCGTCGCCGTCAACGGAAACGACGACCTCGAATCCCGCCTTTTGCAGCGCGGCGCGCATCAGCATCCGGGCCGTCGGTTCGTCGTCGGCGATCAGGATGCGCAAGCACTCTGCCATCATCCGACCTCCGCCAACAGTCGTCGTATCTCGCCGGTGACGAGCGAATACTCCGCGCGCAGCTGATCCAGCAGGGATCTCGCCTCGCCGACGTTGCCGTCCCGCCCGAGCTGTTCGAGCAGTTTACAAAGTGCGGACAGGGGCTCGGCGCCCACATTTGCGGAGCTCGATTTCAAGCTATGCGCCGCTTGTCTGAGCGTTTCGGCATCGCCCTCTCCTGTCGCCCGTTCGACGCGGTCGATGCCGTCTCCACTGGTGTCGAGATAGACCTGCAGGATGCTGCGGATCAACTCCGTGCCGCCCGACGGGTCGAGTTCGCGGAACTGGTCGAGGAAGGCGGTGTTGACCGCAGTCGCCGCTTCGGGTGCGCGGGCGCTCGCAGTCGTGTGTGCTCGAGGCGGCGTTTCCGCAACAGCGCGCAACCATCGTCCCAGGACGGTGCGAAGTTGCTCGAGCTTGTAGGGCTTGGCGAGGAAATCGTCCATGCCGATAGCGAGGCACTTGTCGCGGTTGCCCTCCATGACGTTCGCCGTCAATGCGACGATCGGCACGCGGGCGGCCGAATTCGCCCCCTGGCGGATCGCTGCCGTCGCCTCGTAGCCATCCATCTCGGGCATGTGGCAGTCCATCAGGATGATGTCGAACGTCTGCGCCTGCGCGAGTGCGACCGCCTCCCTGCCATCGCCTGCGACTTCGACCTGCAGGCCGAGCTTGGCGAGCATCGCACTGGCGACACGCTGGTTGACCGCGTTGTCTTCCGCGAGCAGGACCTTGCCGTGAAAGATCACTTCGGTAGATGGCTTCGGGTCGGCCGGCTGGGTGTTTGCGATCGACGGTCGGTCGCGCAGGCTGCTGTCGAGAACCCGGTGCAGCTCGGCCTGGCGGATGGGCTTGTTCACGCAATGGAGGATGCCGGCGCGTGCGCGATCGCTGCTTCCCGTATAGCTCGAGCTGAGTACGATCAGCCGGGTAGGCGCGAGTCGGGGTTGCGCCTTGATGGCGTGCGCAAGTTGCAGGCCATTCATTCCGGGCATGTTCATGTCGAGAATCGCCAGATCGAAAGGCTGGCCGGCCTCGCACGCCTCGGCCATGCGCGCCAGTGCCTGCGGTCCGTCGGCGGCACTCGTGACTCTGAGGTTCCACACCGGCAACTGGCGCTCGAGGATTTCCCGATTCGTGGCGTTGTCGTCGACGACCAGGATGCGCGCCCCCTCCAGCGATGGAAGATTGTCCTCCGACGACCCCTGGGAGCTGGCTTTCGGCAGCCTCAGTTCCAGCCAGAAACGCGCGCCATGGCCCGGCCGGCTGTCGACCCCGATGTGTCCGCCCATCAGTTGCACCAGGTGCCTGCAGATCGCCAGGCCGAGCCCGGTTCCGCCGTACTGGCGAGTGGTCGAGCCGTCGGCCTGAGCGAAATGCTCGAAGATCCGCTCCTGTGCCTCGAGTGCGATGCCGATGCCGGTATCCTCGACCGCGAAACGGATGTCGCATTCTTCGGCCGTTTCCCGCAATAGCTCGGTACGCACGACGACTTCGCCGTGGTGGGTGAACTTGACCGCGTTGTTGAGCAGGTTGGCGATGACCTGGCTGAGCCGGAAAGCGTCGCCACGCAGCCGCCGGCGGATGTCGGGCGGCAGGTCGGCTGCGAGCTCGAGCCCCTTTTGTTCGGCCGGCTGCGCGAACATGTCGAGCGTATTTTCGATCAGTTCGCCGAGATCGAAATCCGCCACTTCGAGCTCAAGATGGCCGGATTCGATCTTGGAGAAGTCGAGGATGTCGTTGATGACGCCCAGCAGGTGTCGACCCGAGGTCTGCACCGATTCGGCGAAGTGCCGTTGCTCGGTGTCGAGTTCGCTGCTCAGCAGCAACTCGGTCATGCCCAGCACACCGTTCATCGGCGTGCGGATCTCGTGACTCATGGTCGCGAGAAATTCGCTTTTCGCCTGGCTTGCGGCCTCGGCGATGTCCTTCGCCCGTACCAGCTCCGCCGTTCGTGCTGCGACTTCTTCTTCCAGATGATCGCGATGCCGTGCCAGGCGCACATCTCTTTCCTGTATCTGTCCGAGCATGGCGTTGAAGCCGTGGGCAAGGGCATCGAGTTCGGCGATGCCGCTCGGCGCCGCGCGCACCGAGTAGTCGTCCTGGCTCGCAATCCTGCCCATCAGCGCCGACAGGGAGGCGAGCGGATGCAGGATCGAGGCGTTGAGCCGGCGCAACAACCAGGTCGCCGTCGCCAGCGCGAGCGCCGCACCGAGCAGGGTGACCAGCGCATAACCGAGCATGCGCAGGTAGAGCGGCATCATGTCGACGCGCAGATGCAGCACCCCTAGCGTCTGGCCGTCCTGTGTGATGGGGTGCTCGACGCGGAGTGCCCCGAGGCCCAGCGTGGTGCGGGCGTCGAGGGAGTCGGCGGTAGACGGCAAAGGCTTGTCGCCCGTCCGATAGTCGGCGAAGGCCTGGCCGTCCCTGTCGTAGATCGCCGCACCGAGCACGTCAGGTGAATGATGCAGCGACTGCAGCAGGGTTCGTGCCGAGCGGTGATCGCCGAACAACAGGCTGGCGCTGGCGTTATCGGCCAGCACCCGCGCCTGGACTTCGGCCGAGGCGCGCTGCACGAGCAGGTTGGTGGCGAAGCCGGCGACGAGAATGACGCTGGCAATGATCGCGAGGGTCGTGCCGAGCGTGATCTGATGGATGCGACGCAGGCGCGCGCTCAGGGTGGTGCCGTCGGGCACGAGGGGTTGTGCTGTCATTGGAGTACCTCGGTGGCCAGGCGCAAGAGCTTGGCGCTCAATGTGAGTCCGTGTTGGCGCGCGGCCGCCAGATTGGCTGTGAAGGTGATCCTGTCACGGTCGGTCTCCATGTTCAGGGCGACGCCCTGCTGCATGGCGCCGGGCGTGTCGGCCACCGTCAATACGGGCGATGCGCCCAGGTTGTCGAGTATGCGCGGCAGGTTGCCGATGCCCGATCGGGTGATGAAGACGAGCTGGCACTCGGCGAGCTTGTCCATGCTGGCGCGTCGCTGCACTTCAATCCGACGCGTTCCGACTTCGCGCCCCTGGAGGCTGTCGAGATTGGCACCGAAGGGGTCCGAACCGTATACGCACAGCCTGAGGACATTGCCGATTTCGGCAGGCCATTCGGTAAAGGTCGCGAAGTTGAACACGAAGGCGGCCTTCAGCCGGTATTCGGAGATCTCGTCGGAGCGAGCTGCCTGCGTCCCGCAGAGCAGGCACAGGGTCAGGGTATACAGCCCCAGCCTCATGCCGCCGCCGGCGCGTCGTCGCGTGCGTCGAGCCCAGTGCGCCGAGACGCCGTCAATCATCGGCAAGTGCGTCATCGGCGTTCACCGGCGATGGTCGAGCTTGACCCGGACGCTGCGGCCGTCCTCGTCGATCGTCCTCCGCCCCGCGGCCCGCCGTGCGCGCGCAAAGGGGGGGCAGGTCGATTCGATCGAGGAACTGGCATTGGCAGGTGGGTTCGGGTTCATCGCGCTCGGCTGGCGTAGGCGCATCGGGTATGCGTTCTCTCTCGGGCACACCGAAGTCGCGGGCGCCGTCGGGTCTCTTAACGGCCACGAGGAGCAAGTTCTTGAGGGTGGGCGGGAGATCGCCCGATGGCGACGGGCCGGGGAACAGGACCGTCCGGTGGCAGCGGAGCAAGTGCTCCGGCGCCGGCTTCCCGCTGCGACGGCAGGGGGCCGGCGGGCCGTCCGGCGTGGTGGGGGCCGGGGGTGGTGGGAGCCAGTTAGCGGCTCACTTCGTGTTGGGCCGCTTCGACGTCACGCCCTGGACGAAGTAGCGCAGCTTGCCGAGCGCGATGTCGTCCATGACGGCATCGGCGGACAGGTGCTCCTTGCCCGACTGGTCGATCACCGGGCCCAAGCACGGATGGAAGCTGCCGGCCTTGAGCTTGGCCTTGAGCTTGGTCTTGAGCGCGGCCACCGTTGCCTTCACGTCGGCGGGCACGGCCGGGTTTAGCGGTGCGAGGCGGATCATGCCTTCCTTGAAGCCACCCCATACGCTCGCGGGCTCCCAGCTGCCGTCGAGCACGCTCTGCATCGTCCGCGTGCGGAACTCGCCCCAATGGAGGGTCGTGGCCGTCAGATGGACCCTGGGCCATACTTCGACATGTCGCAGTGATGGCCGAAGGCATGCACGCCGCGTTCTTCTGCCGCATGCACTGTGGCGGTCGAGTCGGTATGGTGGGTGACGATGTCCGTGCCCTGCGAGATCAGGGGTCATCGCCGCCTCGCGCTCCTTGCCCGGCTCATACCGGCTGTTGACCCGGATCACGCGCACCTGGACGTTCGGATTCACGCTCCTCGCGCCGCGAGTGAACGCGTTGATGCCTTGCAGCACTTCCGGAATCGGGAATGCGCCGACCTGGCCGAGCACGTTCGACTTTCCCACCTTGCCCGCGATCACGCCGTTCAGGTAGCGATCCGCGTAGAAACGGGCGTTGTAGTTGCCGAAGCTCTTCCCCGACTTCTAACCGGTGGCGTGCAGGAAGGCGACGTCGGGGAACTGCCTGGCAACGCGTTCGACGTAGTTCATGTAGCCAGAGCTGGTGGCGAATACGAGCTTGCGGCCTCTGGCGGAGAACTCCCGGATCACGCGCTCGGCACCGGCGCCTTCGGCGACGCTCTCGACGAAGCGGGCCTGGGCCTTTTCGCCGAGCGCCTTCTCCATGTCCTTTCGCCCTTCGTCGCGCCGGGCGTCCCGGCCATGCTCCCGGCGCGGCGCGCGGCGGTCGGCGGTTTCACCGGGCGGTGGCCTGCACGCATTCGCGCACGAGCGCCGGTCCGCGGTAGACCAGACCGCTG
>JBFGZP010000083.1:0-11337 GCA_041586695.1 Thauera sp. | reverse complement strand
GCTCGACGACGACAACCGGGTGCAGCAGGCCCGACTGCACATCGTCGAGTTCCGCGGCTTCGAGGCCTTCATCGTCGGCCGGCCCTATTGGGAAGTCCCGGTCATGGTTCAGCGGCTGTGCGGCATCTGCCCGGTGTCGCACCACCTGGCCGCGAGCAAGGCGATCGACGTGGCGCTCGGCATCCGGGAGATCCCGCGCACGGCCGAGGTCGTGCGCCGGCTGATGCATTACGGCCAGATCATGCAGTCGCATGCGCTGCACTTCTTCCACCTGGCCTCGCCCGACCTGCTGTTCGGTTTCGACAGCGAGGTGACCAGGCGCAACATCATGGGCGTGGCCGCGGCCCACCCCGACATCGCCCGCCAGGGCGTGTTGCTGCGCAAGTTCGGCCAGGAACTGATTCGCGTCACCGCCGGCAAGCGCATCCACGGCACAGGGTCGGTGCCCGGCGGCGTAAACCGCCACCCGACTCGCGCCGAGCGCAACGAACTCGCGGCTCAGGTGCCGCAGATGCTGGTGTGGTGCGAGCAGGCGGTCGAGCTGGCAGCGAGGCTGCACGCCCAGAACCCGGCGCTCTACGACAGCTTCGGCAGCCTGCGCTCGAACTGGCTGTCGATCGTGCGGCCCGACGGCGCGATGGAGTTCTACGACGGCGTGCTGCGCGCGCGCGACGCCGACGGTGGCTTGCTGCTGGACGGCGCCAGCGTGCAGGGCTATCTCGACCTGATCGAGGAACAGACCAAGCCCTGGACCTACCTGAAGTTTCCCTACCTGCGTGCACTCGGTGCCGAGGCGGGCTGGTATCGCGTCGGGCCGCTGGCGCGGGTGCATACCTGCGATGTCATCCCCAGCCCGCGCGCCGAGGCACACCGCCAGCGCTTCCTCGCCCACGGCCCGGTGCATGCCACGCTGGCCTACCACTGGGCGCGCATGATCGAGATGCTGCATGCGATGGAGGTGATCGCCGAGCTGCTCGCCGACGAAGCGCTGGTCGGTGGCGAACTGACCGCGCCGCTGCCTGCGCAGAAGACGGGAAGACGCGAAGGCGTGGGCGTGATCGAGGCGCCGCGCGGCACGCTGATCCACCACTACGCCATCGGCGACGACGACCTCGTGACCGAGTGCAACCTGATCGTCAGCACCACGCACAACAACCAGGCGATGAACGAGTCGGTGCGAGCCGTGGCGCGCGAGATGTTCGACGGTCGCGAAGTCACCGAGGGCCTGCTCAACAACATCGAGGTCGCGATCCGCGCCTACGATCCCTGCCTGAGCTGCGCCACCCATGCGCTGGGCAGCATGCCGCTCGAGGTGGCCCTGGTCGGTGCCGGGGGCGATCCGCGTGGCAGCGTATTGCGCCACGGCGACGGCCGCTGCGAGCGGGTCTCGCCGTGAAGCGCGCGCGATGGCTGGTGCTGGCTGTCGGCAATCCGAGCCGCGGCGACGACGCGCTCGGCCCGGCGCTGCTCGAACGGCTGCGCGGCGCGGGGGTGGAGGTAGACGGTGAGGTCGAATTGCTCGCCGACTTCCAGCTCCAGGTGGAACACGCGCTGGATCTGCAGGATCGACGTGGCGTGCTCTTCGTCGATGCGGCGCGGCCGGGCGCCGCAATCGGGGCCACGATCGTGCCGATTCGCGCCGACGCGAGGGTGCCGCCGGCGAGCCACGCCTTGCGTCCCGAGGCGGTGTTGCATGTCGCACTGCAAATAGCAGAGCGCGCACCGCCCGCCTGGCAGCTGGCCATCGAAGGCCGCAGCTTCGCCCTCGGCGAAGGACTGAGCCCGGCGGCCACGCGCCATCTCGACTGTGCGACGGCCCTGGCGCTGGACTGGCTGAGCACGCAACGCACAGCCGTCGCGGTGGCGCATGGCGATGCATGAAATGAGCCTGGCGGCGAACATCCTGCAGATCGTCGAGACCGCCGCGCGCAAGGAAGCCTTCACCCGGGTGCGCAGCCTGCGCCTGTCGGTTCCGGCCCTGGCAGGCGTCGAGGTCGGCGCCTTGCGCTTTGCGCTGCAGTCGCTGGCGCCGGGCACCCTGCTGGCGGGTGCCGAGCTGGTGGTCGACGAACCCTTGTCGCGGGCCCGGTGCCTCGATTGCGGGCAGGATATCGAGATCGCGGCGCATGACGAGGCCTGTCCGTGTTGCGGCGGCTACCGGTTGCGGCCGAGCGATGGCGCCGCGCTGCGCGTGGTCGATCTGTTGGTCGAATGAGGGTCGAATGAGGGTCGAACGCGGTTCTGACCAGCATCGCTTCGGACCGGCGTATTGAAAGGAGGGTCTATGTGCGTGGTGTGCGGATGTGGTGAAGCGGAGCAGGGCGACCGCCCGCGGGAAGAGGGCAATGGCGCAAGGGTCGATGCGCTGAGCGGCGACCTGCACTACGGTGCCGGCGCGGCCCGCGTGTCGGTGCCCGGCATGAGCGAGACACGCGTCATCAAGCTCGAAGCCGACGTGCTGGGCGAGAACGCGCGCATCGCCGCGCACAACCGCGCGCACTTCGCCGCGCACGGCGTGACCGCCTACAACCTGGTCTCCAGCCCCGGTTCGGGCAAGACCACGCTGCTGTGCGCGACGCTCGAGGCACTGAGAGGACGCTCGCCGCAGCGGGCTCTGGCGGTGATCGAGGGCGACCAGCAGACCAGCCTCGATGCCGATCGCATCCGCGCCACCGGCGTCGGCGCGATCCAGGTCAACACCGGAAAGGGCTGCCACCTCGATGCACAGATGATTGCCGATGCCTTCGGCCGCCTCGACCTGCATGCCCACGGGCCGCACGAGCATGACGCCGGGCATGGCGACGACGACCATCGCGGCGCACACGCGCACGCCGGGGGGCTCCTCTTCATCGAGAACGTGGGCAACCTCGTGTGCCCGGCCCTGTGGGACCTGGGGGAAGCCGCCAAGCTCGCCATCCTGTCGGTGACCGAAGGCGAGGACAAGCCGGTCAAGTATCCCGACATGTTCGCTGCGGCGAAGCTGATGGTGCTGAACAAGATCGACCTGCTGCCCTACCTGGACTTCGACGTCGCCAAATGCATCGCGTACGCACGCCGCGTGAACCCCGAGATCGAAGTGCTGCTGGTGTCGGCGAAGACCGGGCAGGGCATCGAGGAATGGATAGAGTGGCTGCTGCATCCCCGCAAGGACTCGACCGGGCATGAACACGCCGTCGGCACCTGAATCCCTGCTCGGGCCGATCACGCTGCCCCGAGCGGCGCCGGCCCGCGTGCTGGCATGCGGCGCGTTCCTGAAAAACAGCGCCTGCGTGGTCGATGGCCGACGCGTGCTGTGGTCGCCGCTGCATGGCGACCTCGGCGAGCGCGCGGCGTGCGTCGCCCTCGAGCAGTCGGTCGAAGCGCTGTGTTCCCGGCTCGAAGCCTCGGTCGAGGTGGTCGCCCACGACCTTCACCCCGACTTCCACAGCACCCGGCTGGCCTTGGCGCTTGCCGACCGACTCGGCGTGCGCGCCATCGCAGTGCAGCACCACCATGCACACATCGCCGCCGTGCAGGCCGAGTCCGGCCTCGCCGAGCCGGTCATCGGCATCGCCCTCGACGGCCTGGGGCTGGGCGAGGACGGCCTCGCCTGGGGCGGCGAACTGCTGTGGGTAGACCGGGGCGCTGCGGCGCAACGCTGGCGGCGCCTGGCCCACCTTCAGCCGCTGGCGCTGCCCGGCGGCGATGTCGCGGCGCGCGAGCCGTGGCGGCTCGCCGCGGCACTGCTGCACGATCTTGGGCGCGGCGCCGAGATCGAAGCGCGCTTCGAAGCGGTGGTCGGCACCGAGGCCACCCGTATCCTGGGAAGGATGCTCGGGCGCGGCCTGAACTGCCCATCGACCACCAGCGCCGGGCGCTGGTTCGACGCCGCCGCCGGCGCGCTCGGCTTGAGCGTGCGCCAGGGTGCCGAGGCGGAGGCCGCAATGGCGCTCGAGGGGCGTGCGCGCGACTGGATGCGCGAGCACCCGGACTTCGACATGCCCTGGCGAAGCCTCGACCTGCGGCCCGTCGTGTCGGCGCTGTTCGACATCGACCCGGCAGACTCCGCCGGGGTGGGGCGAGGGGCGGCCTCGTTCCATGTCGCGCTCGCCAACGGCCTCGCCCACGCCGCCGCAGCGGCGGCACTCGCGCACGGCACGGATCACGTCGTGCTCGGCGGCGGCTGCTTCATGAACCACGTGCTGAGCCAACGCCTCACTGCCGCCTTGACGCAGGCGGGCCTGCGGGTCCACGCACCGCAGGCCATGAGCTGCGGCGACGCCAGCCTCGCGCTCGGCCAGGCCTGGGTCGCCGCGTGCACCGTCGCCAACGATCCCGACCGGGCGGTGAAAACCGCCCTCCAACTGGAGCACTGACATGTGTCTCGCCTTGCCCGCCCTGGTCGTCGCCCTGGAAGCGGGTGACGACGCCGTGGTCGAACTCGGAGGCGTGCGCAAGCGCGTCTCGCTCGCGCTCACACCCGAAGCCCGCGTCGGCGACTACGTCGTCGTCCACGTCGGCTACGCGATCGGCATGCTCGATGCCGACGAGGCCGAGCGCACGCTGGCGCTGTTCGCCGACCTGGCCGCGTCGCAAGCGGCGGCCTCGTGAAGTACGTCGACGAGTTCCGTGACGGCGCGCTGGCGGCGAAGATCGCCGCGCGGCTGGCGGACGCGGCCGATCCGGCGCGGCACTACAGCTTCATGGAGTTTTGCGGTGGCCACACGCACGCGATCGCACGCTACGGCGTCGCCGACCTGCTGCCGGAGAATGTGCGCATGGTCCACGGCCCGGGCTGCCCGGTGTGCGTGCTGCCGATCGGGCGGGTTGACCTGGCGATCCGGCTCGCCCTCGAGCGCGGCGTGATGCTGTGCACCTACGGCGACGTGATGCGGGTGCCGGCCTCCGGGAACCTCTCCCTGCTGCGCGCCAAGGCGCGCGGCGCCGACGTCCGCATGGTGTATTCCGCCGCCGACGCGCTCGCGCTATCACGCGCTCATCCCGGGCGCGAGGTGGTGTTCCTCGCCATCGGCTTCGAGACCACGACGCCGCCGACTGCACTCGTCATTCGCCAGGCGGCCAGCGAACGCCTGCGCAACTTCAGCGTGCTGTGCAACCACGTGCTGACGCCCGCGGCGATCACCCACATCCTCGATTCGCCCGAAGTGCGCGACTACGGCAGCGTGCCGATCGACGGCTTCGTCGGCCCGGCGCATGTGAGTATCGTGATCGGCTACGGCCCCTATGAGGGTTTCGCGCGCCAGTACCGCAAGCCGGTCGTGATCGCCGGCTTCGAGCCGCTCGACGTGATGCAGGCCATCCTGATGCTGGTGCGCCAGGTCAATGAAGGCCGCGCCGAGGTCGAAAACGAGTTCACTCGCGCCGTCACGCGCACCGGCAACCTCGCGGCGAAGCAGGTGATCGCCGAGGTCTTCGAGACACGGCCCAGTTTCGAGTGGCGCGGGCTCGGCGAAGTCCCGAACAGCGCGCTGAAGATCCGCCCGGCTTTTGCCGAGTTCGACGCCGAACGCCGCTTTGCGCTCGCCTACACGGCGGTGCCCGACCACCGGCAGTGCGAGTGCGGCGCCATCCTGCGCGGTCTCAGGAAGCCGACCGAGTGCAAGCTGTTCGGCACGGTATGCACGCCGGAGACGCCGATGGGTTCGTGCATGGTGTCGTCCGAAGGCGCCTGTGCGGCGCATTACTCCTACGGGCGGTTCCGCGACATTGCGGTGGCGGCGGAGACGCTGCGGTGAGCGTGCGGAAGGACTACGTCCGGCCGCTCGACCTCAGGCACGGCCGCGTCGACATGAACCACGGCGCAGGCGGCCGCGCCTCGGCGCAACTGGTCGACGAGTTGTTCGCGCGCGCCTTCGACAACGACTACCTGCGCCAGGGCAACGACGGTGCCTTGCTCGACATCCCGGCCGGCCACCGGCTCGTGATGTCGACCGACGCGCACGTGATCTCGCCGTTGTTCTTTCCCGGCGGCGACATCGGTAGCCTGGCGGTGCACGGCACTATCAACGATGTGGCGATGATGGGCGCAACACCGCTCTACCTGAGCGCGAGCTTCATCCTGGAAGAGGGCTTCCCTCTGGCCGAGCTCGAGCGCATCGTCGCGTCCATGGCCGCCGCCTCGCGCGCGGCCGGCGTGCCGGTCGTCACCGGCGACACCAAGGTGGTCGAGCGCGGCAAGGGCGACGGAGTCTTCATCTCGACCACCGGCCTCGGTGCCTTGCCGCTGGCGCGCCGAATCGGTGGCGCGCTGGCGCGGCCGGGCGACGCGGTGCTGGTGTCGGGCACGATCGGCGACCACGGCGTCGCGGTGCTGTCGCGGCGCGAGTCGCTCGAGTTCGAGACCACCATCGAGTCCGACTCCGCGGCCTTGCACGCGCTGGTGGCGGGGTTGCTCGCCGCGCTGCCCGAGGGCGCCGTCCATACGCTGCGCGACCCGACACGCGGCGGGCTGGCCAGCACCCTGAACGAGATCGCCCGCCAATCGGGTGTCGGTGTGCTGCTCGAGGAGGGCGCGATTCCGGTCAGGCCGCAGGTGAGCGCCGCCTGCGAACTGCTCGGGCTCGACCCGCTGTATATCGCCAACGAAGGCAAGTGCGTCGTCGTCTGCGCGAGCGAACACGCCGACACCGCGCTCGCGGCACTGCGCGCCCACCCGCTCGGGGGCGAGGCCGCGCGCATCGGCACCGTCACCGACGACCCGCATCGCTTCGTGCAGATGGCGACCGGCTTCGGTGGGCGGCGCGTCGTCGACTGGCTCAGCAGCGAACCCCTGCCGCGCATTTGCTGAGCGCAAGCGATCGGGGTGCAGCCCGTGGAACCTCGGCGCACAATAATCGCCGGCAAATACTATGCTTGAAAGGCGCAACCGCGCGCACGCTTGTCATGCTTTACGAGGGGGAACACATCATGATCGTCGCGACCATGAAGACATGTTCACGCTACCTGATGGGCTTCTCGATGGCGGTGCTGCTTGCACCCCTGTCCGCCAGCGCCGAGACCGTGACCGGCAAGATCAACGGGCTGAAATGTGCACTCTCGGGATTCATCTGCCCGGTCGAGCAGATCGACGCGATGGTGGCGCTCGAGGACGACTTCGTCCTTCAACAAGCCAGCGGCAACTACTACCTGATGACCAACCTGGATCGCAGCCTCAAGGCGCGCTACGCGCTTCAGGAGGTGACGGTGACCGGCACCGTGAGCCAGTTCTACAAGGCGATCGACGTCGAAACCTTCCAGGTCGGCGGCAGAACCGTATGGTCGAAGAAGATGAGGGCCGACGTCGAAAAGCAGATGAGAAGGGCGCTTTACGGCGGCTCATGAACCGTCGTTGAACTGCTTCGCGCAACAGTCCTCACCCGGGATCGAGACGCGCCCGATCGGCCCGATCCGGGCCGGGGTTTCCCGAACCCGGGATGGCGCGCGCACTGCTCTTTCGAAGCCCGCGGGCATGTCGCGGCCCGCCATTGCCCCTTCGGTCCCTCCGTCCCCCGAATCGTGAAATGCGTACGCCCGGACGTGGGTCGTCGCCGACCCATGCCCGGGCCGCTCCAACCCACCCCGGGACACCGCATCGTTCGGCGCCGATCTCCCATCCGGCGAGGCTTGGGGCACTACACGACGTCGCCGCGGGGTGGGTCAGGGAAGGCGCAGTCCGGCCGCGCAGCGACCTCATGGCTGGAGTCATCACGGCCTCCTTCTCCTTTACCTGCACGGGATTCCGCGCAGTCA
This sequence comes from Thauera sp., assembly GCA_041586695.1. Classification (GTDB taxonomy): domain Bacteria; phylum Pseudomonadota; class Gammaproteobacteria; order Burkholderiales; family Rhodocyclaceae; genus Thauera. The sequence goes on along the minus strand of JBFGZP010000083.1, from coordinate 3,609 downwards.
CGGGCGTCCTGGCACGCCGCTCGCATGGGTAGGCCAAGAGAGACGCGGAGTCGGCCCTCATGGGGGATCGAGGCATCGGATCTGTCGTGCAGGCGATCAGGGACTATCTGACCCGTCATCCGGAGGCGGCCGACAGTCCGGAGGGCATTGCGAGATGGTGGCTCTCCGGCGCCGGAGTCGGCGCTTCGGTGGCGGACGTGCGCGCGGCGCTGGATTGCCTGGTCGAGCAGGGCATCGTGAGCGCGCGCCAGTTGCCGGATGGAGGGCAGATCTACGGGGCGGCCGCGGCGAAGCGCGCGCATTGATTGATCCGGCCGGGGAGGACGATGGCAAACGTATTCGGGGTGCATTCGGTGGGGAGTTCGATTGCGACTTTCCTGCGCAATACCTATCCGGCGGAAATAGGCGGCCGGGCGTTGCCCGCGTGCGACTTCGACCTGATGAGCGCGGGTCAACTGGCCGGCGACACCGAAGATCGCAACCGCATCACGCTATTCCTCTATCGCATCACCGTGAATGAGCACTCCCGCCAGAGCACCCACCTGCGTGCGTCCGACAGCCGCCTTGCACCACTCGGGCTCGATCTGCACTACCTGATGAGCGCCTGGGGGATGACGCCGCAGGACGAACAGGTGGCGCTTACCTGGGCGCTGCGCCAGCTGCATCAATACCCGGTACTGGATGCTTCGTCGCTGACGCCCGATGCGGGATGGGCGACCGACGAGGTGATCCAGATCGTGCCCTCGGAGCTCGCCACCGAGGACGTGATGCGCATCTGGGACGCGCTCACCCCCTCCTATCGGCTGTCGGTTTCCTACGTGGCGCGGCTCGTACGCATCGACCCGGATGGCGACGACGCCCAGTTTCGGCCGGTCGTCAGCGGGCGCTTTGCGTTCGGCGAGGAGGCCTCGTGATCGTGCGTGCATTCCACGAGCTCGAACGCCTCGAGTGGCGGGTGCTCGGCGCGCTGCGACCGGTAGATGGCACGACCGGCATAGGCCTGCGCAGCCCGCTCGAGATATCCGGAGCGGGGGCCCGCATCGCCCGTAATCGCAGCGGTCTCTACGTCATCCACGAGTGGTCGCGGCTCGCGGCCCACGCCGCGGCCTTCGAGGCGCCACCGACCTTGCCTGCACCGGGCAGCGAGCGGCTCGAGCTCACGCTGCGCGACCCGGTCGGCCGTTATCTTTCGCGACTTGCCTCGATTGCGCTGCCACGCGACCCGCAGGCGGTCGGGGCGGATTCGCTCTTCGTGCCGGTCGAGATTCCGCTCTTCCCGAGCGCTGCCTCCGGGCTGGGCACCAACTGGAGCGCGCTGCGCGCGAGCGTCACCGACAACGCCGACGGCGCAGCCCTGGGCGGGGCCTTGCTGCGGGTCGTGGCCGGCGCTGCGGTGCTTGCGCGCGGCATGAGCGACTGGCGCGGCGAGGCCCTGGTGCCGGTGGTCGGCGTCCCGGTCACGACCTGGTCGGAAGACGAGGATGCGGTCGTGGTGACCAGCATCGCCGCCATCATCGAAGTCTATTTCGACCCGGCTCTCGGCACCCGCACCCCGATCGTGGACGTCCGTGCCGGTCGCCCGCCGGCGGCGATGCCGCTTGTGGACCCGGCCGATATCGAAACCCGTCGCGCGGCGCTGCCGACGACGCAGCAGAACCTCAGCCTCGCCGCGCGGGGCGCCCTGAATCTCAACCTGGGCCTCGATCTGCCATAGGCAGCGGGTCCGTAATCCGGGCATCCAAGGCCCGGCACGCTCGATGAAGGAGACCTGCCATGCCCGAGTACCTAGCTCCCGGCGTCTATGTCGAGGAAACCAGCTTCCGCGCCAAGTCAATCGAGGGCGTGGGCACCAGCACCACCGCATTCGTGGGACCCACGCGCAAGGGGCCGTTCCGCGCCACCACGGATGACCAGGAGGTGCCCGAGCTGCTGACCAGCTTCGGCGACTTCGAGCGCATCTACGGCGGCATCTCGGATCTTGCGCTCACCGGTGCCTCACCTGACACCAACTACCTTGCCCATGCCGTGCGCGCCTTCTTCAACGAGGGCGGCTCGCGCCTCTATGTCTCGCGCGCGGTCGGCGCCGGCGCGGCGACCGCCAGCGGGCAGGTCACGCCGGATGGCACCGCGGCGGCCGAGGCGGTGCACTTCGTTTCACGCTTTCCGGGCAGCCTGGGCAACGGCCGGGTAGTGGTGCGCGAACAGATCGCGCCGGTGGCTGCGCCCGCGATGACCAACGCGCCGGGCGGCACCCTGCTCGTTACCGGCGCGGGCGGCACAACCGCCTTCCATCTCAAGGTCGGCAACGACTGGCATCCTGCGACCGATCCGACTGCCGCCGCCGAAGTGGCGGCCACGCTGGCGGCCGACACGCCACGCATCGTGAGCCTGCTGGTGGTGGCGATCGATGCCGACGGCGAAGACCTGAGCTTCGAGGGCCTGGGCTTCGACCGCAGCCATCCGGCCTGGGTCGGCCACGTCATGTCGGCCACGCCGGCGCGCCGCGCCGACCACCTGCAGAACATGTTCGCGATCGTCGCCGGCGCCAATGTCAGCGCGCTGGAGCTGCGCAACGCCCTGTTCACCGGCGCGACCACGAATGCAGCCGGCGAGCAGGAGCGCAGCATCGCCCTGATCGGCGGACTCGACGGCGCCGAGCCGGCAGCGGCGAACTACGCCCTGGCCCTGGGGGAGCTGTCGGGCCTCGAGGACATCTCCATCGTCGCCGCGCCGGGTTCGTCCGCCTACGCCGAGGCCCAGGCCATAAACAACCTGCTGATCTCGCACGCCGAATCGCGTCGCGCCTACCGCATCGCGGTACTCGACCTGCCGCGCGACCAGACCCCGGGCCAGGCCCGCACGCTGCGCGGCCTCATCGATTCGCGTTACGCGGCGGTGTATTACCCCTGGGTGGTGGTGCCCAACCCGCTGGCGCGGCCGGGCCGCGAAGACATCCCGCGCGAGCTGGCGCTGCCGCCCTCGGGCTTCGTGAGCGGCATCTACGCCCGCAACGACGTCGAGCGCGGGGTATGGAAGGCGCCCGCCAACGAAGTGGTGCGCGGCGCACTGCGCTTCGAACTCGACATCAACTTCGCCCAGCAGGAGATGCTCAACCCGATCGGTGTGAACTGCCTGCGCTACCTGTCGGGCCGCGGCTTCCGGGTATGGGGCGCACGACTGGCCTCGTCCGACCCCGAATGGAAGTACGTGAACGTGCGGCGCTACTTCAACTACCTCGAATCGTCGATCGACCGTGGCACCCAGTGGGCGGTGTTCGAGCCCAACGGCGAGCGGCTGTGGGCCAATGTGCGGCAGACGATTTCCGACTTCCTCTACAACGAGTGGCGCAACGGTGCGCTGCTCGGCACCAAGACCGAGGAAGCCTATTTCGTGCGCTGCGACCGCAGCACCATGACCCAGAACGACCTCGACAACGGTCGGCTGGTTTGCCTGATCGGCGTGGCGGTGATCAAGCCGGCCGAATTCGTCATCTTCCGCATCGGCCAGAAGACCGCCGATGCCCGTGCCTGAGCGAGGGGGACTGAACCATGGCTGAGCGAATCACACCCTATGGCGCCTTCAACTTCGTCGTCAATTTCGACGGCGGCG
>JBFGZP010000082.1:0-11377 GCA_041586695.1 Thauera sp. | reverse complement strand
TGCTGATGCTCAACCCGATGTCCAACGGCGCCACCGGCACGATCTATCTCGAGTATCGCGGCTCCGCCAACGCCCCCGACAGCCCCTGCCGCAGCGCCGGCGTACCGGGCAGCAGCACTTCCAGCGGCCCGCGTGTGCCGACCCTGGTGCAGTGAGAACGACGATGAACATCCGCTCCAGACAGCGCGGCGTGGCCGCGGTCGAACTCGGCATCCTGATCGTCCCGCTGGTCTTGCTCGCCTTCGGCATCACCGAATTCGGCCGCGCCATGTACCAGTACAACACCATCGCCAAGGGCGTGCGCGACGGCGTGCGCTACCTGACGCAGTACGCGCCGGGCGACGCCACGCGCATCGCCAACGCCAAGAACCTGGCCGTGTGCGGCACGACGACGGCGTGCTCGGGCCCGTCCACCCTGGTGCCCGGCCTGAGCGCGTCGATGGTAAGCGTCTGCGACCGCAGCAACTGTGCCGATCACAACCTGCAGCCGGTGGTGTCCGGCGGCGCCACCCTGGGCCAGGTGAACCTGGTGACGGTGAGCGTGACCGGCTTCCGCTTCACTTCCCTGGTGCCCTTCGTGATGCCCAGCATCACCTTCGGCCCGATCCGCTCGACCATGGAGCAGGTGCTATGAGCCGCCGAACGACGATCGCAGGGAAACGACAGCGCGGGGTCGCGGCGGTGGAGTTCGCGCTCGTCGCCGGCCTCTTCTTCTCGCTGCTGATCGGCGTCATGGAGATGGGCCGGGTGCTGTTCTTCTGGAACACCGCGGTCGAGGCGACCCGCCTGGGCGCACGCACGGCCGTGGTGTGCGATGTCGGCGACACGATCATCAAGGCGAAGATGAACAGCTTCTTCCCGGTGATTCCCGTCGCCTCCATCAGCGTCGCCTACGACCCGCCCGGCTGCACCGTCGATACCTGCACCGAGGCCACCGTGTCCGTCGCCGGCATCAGGGTAGACACGATCATCCCCTACGTCCCATTCACCGTGATGATGCCGGGCTTCGCCACCACGCTGACGCGCGAAAGCCTGAGTTCGACCGGCAATCCGGCCTGCCAGTAAGCCAGGCCCTGAACCCATGCAACCGAGGACATCGCCATGAAGATCAAGATCCTCTCCGACAGCCACGACAACGCCGAGCGCCTGCGCGCGACACTGGCCCAGGCCGGCAAGTCGATGGAGGTCGCGGTCGGCCACGGCGCCGTGGGCGACCCGCTCGGGGCCGTCAATGGCACCGTGCCCGACGTCGTCGTGCTCGACGCCTTCCAGTCGAGCAGCCTCGACGCGCTCGAACGCCTGACGCTGCGCTATCCACAGATCGAGCCGATCATCATCACCGCCGACACCTCGTCGGAGTTCCTGCTGCGGGCCTTCCGCGCCGGCGTCCGTGAGGTGCTGCCGAGCTCGCCTTCGACCGAGGCGCTGCATGCGGCGCTCGCGCGCATCACGCGCAAGCGCGGCGGCGCGCCGAGCGAAGGCAAGATACTGGCGCTGACCTCGTGCAAGGGTGGCAGCGGCGCCACCTTCCTCGCCACCAACCTCGCCTGGGTGCTGGCGGCCGAGCACGGCAAGCGCGTCGCGCTGATCGACCTGAACCTGCAGTTCGGCGACGCCGCGATGTACGTGACGAACCAGAAACCGGCGAGCAACCTCGCCCTCGTCTGCCAACAGATCCACCGCCTCGATGCTGCCTTCCTGGCCTCGGCGATGATTGCGGTCGCGCCCGGCCTGAGCCTGCTGGCGGCGCCGGAGGACCCGGCGCACTCGATCGACGTCAAGGCCGAGCACGTCGAGGCGATCCTCACCGTGGCGCGTGCCAACTACGACTTCGTCATCGTCGACGTCGGCCGCTCGCTCGACGCAGTGAGCCTGCAGCCCTTCGACATGGCCGACATGATCTTTCCGGTCGTCCAGCTCACGCTGCCCTTCATCCGCGAGGCCAAGCGCCTGGTCGAGGTCTTCGTGTCGCTCGGCTATCCGATGTCCAAGGTCGGGCTCATCGTCAATCGCCATCAGAAGAACAGCGACATCAGCCTGGCGGACCTGGAGCGCACGGTCAATGCCAAGGTGTTCAAGGCGGTGCCGAATGCCTACGAGGCGGTGGCGGCCTCGGTGAACCAGGGCGAACCGATCGCGCGCCTGGCAAAGAACAGCCCGGTCACGAAGGCCTTGCGCGAGATCGCCACCGCGCTCGCCACCGACCCGGAAAAGGCGAGCAAGGGCTGGCTGTCGCGCCTGTTCGCCACGCACTGACATCGAACTTGCCACCTTACGAGGGGAATACCAAATGAGCCTGCGCCAACGCCTCGAATCGGTCTCGCCGGATATCGCCCGCCGCCCGCCGGACCTCCCGGACTCCCGCCCCAGCAAGGCCTACCAGGCCTTGAAGATGCGCATCCACCAACTGCTGATGACGCGCATCGACCTCGAGGCGATGGAGAGCCTCGCGCCCGAGCGCCTGCGCGAGGAACTGCGCCAGATGGTGGAGCGCCTCCTCGCGGAAGAGAACGTCGTCGTCAATACCAGCGAGCGCCGCGACCTGGTGCGTGACATCCAGTACGAGATGCTCGGCCTCGGGCCGATCGAGCCGCTGCTGGCGGACCCGACCGTGTCCGACATCCTGATCAACGGTTCGCAGCAGATCTACGTCGAGCGCCACGGCAAGATAGAAGCGACCGACGTCAGTTTCAGCGACGACGCCCATCTGATGAAGATCATCGACAAGATCGTGTCGCGCGTCGGACGCCGGGTCGACGAGTCGAGCCCGATGGTGGACGCGCGCCTGCCCGACGGCTCGCGGGTGAACGCGATCATCCCGCCGCTGGCGCTGGACGGGCCGGTGGTGTCGATCCGCCGCTTCGCGGCGGTGCCGCTGACGGTCGAGCGCCTGATCGAGAGCAAGAGCCTGACCCCGGCGATGGCCGAGCTGCTCGCAGGCCTGGTGCGAGCCAAGGTGAACATACTCATCTCCGGCGGCACCGGCAGCGGCAAGACGACGCTCCTCAACATCCTGTCGCACAGCATCCCCGTCGACGAGCGCATCGTCACCATCGAGGACGCGGCCGAACTGCAGTTGCAGCAGCCCCACGTGGTGCGCCTCGAGACCCGCCCGCCGAACATCGAGGGCAAGGGCGAGGTGAGCCAGCGTGCGCTCGTGCGCAACGCGCTGCGCATGCGCCCGGACCGCATCATCCTCGGCGAGACGCGCGGGGCGGAGGCCTTCGACGTGCTGCAGGCGATGAACACCGGCCACGAGGGCTCGATGACGACGGTCCACGCCAACACCCCGCGCGATGCGATCGGCCGCATGGAGAACATGATCGGCATGGCCGGCGCGAACCTGCCGCCCAAGGTCGCGCGCAGCCAGATCGCGAGCGCGATCGGCGTCATCGTGCAGGCCACCCGTCTCACCGACGGCAGGCGCAAGCTCGTCAGCATCCAGGAGATCACCGGCATGGAGGGCGAGATGATCACGATGCAGGAGATCTTCACCTTCCGTCAGCAGGGCATCGCCGACAACGGCGCCGTGCAAGGCCATTTCGCCGCGACCGGCGTGCGGCCGCGCTTTGCCGAGCGCCTGCGCTCCTTCGGCATCGCGCTGGCGGACGACATGTTCGACCCCGGTCGGCGCTACGAGTAAGGAGAGCGTCATGGACATGCTGACCCTGTTGTTCGCACTCGCGACCTTCATCGCAGTGGTGCTGTTTCTCGAAGGCATCCATATATGGTGGCGCTCGACCCGAAGCGCCGAGGCGAAACGGCTCAACCGCCGCCTCGAGGACATCGCCGGCGGCACCGGGGCGACGGCGAAGACCGCATCCCTGTACAAGAAGGAACGCAAGCTCGGCGGCACGGCCTCGACCGAGCGCCTGCTGGCGACGATTCCGCTGGTGCAGGGGCTCGACCGTCTGATCGTGCAGTCGCGGCTGCCGCTCAGCGTCGCCCAGTTCGTCGGCTGGACCGTGGCGCTCGCGACCCTGGGTTTTGCCGTTCCGCTGTTGCTCAACCGACCGCTCGTCTTCGGTCTGGTGGGCGCCGGCGTGCTCGCGGTGCTGCCGACTGTCCACGTGCTGCGGGCCCGCAGCGCGCATCTGACGCGCCTCGAAAGGCAGCTGCCCGACGCCTTCGACCTGATGGGTCGCGCCCTGCGCGCCGGCCACGCCTTCCCGACCGCGATCAAGATGGTCGCCGAGGAGATGAAGGACCCGATCGGCGCCGAGTTCCGCATCCTGTTCGACGAGATGAACTACGGCGTGCCGCAGCAGACCGCCCTGCTCAACCTCGCCGAGCGCTCGGACAGCACCGATCTGCGCTATTTCGTCATCGCCGTGCTGATCCAGCGCGAGTCGGGCGGCAACCTGGCGGAACTGCTGGACAACATCGCCGCGATCGTGCGCGCCCGGCTCAAGCTGTACGGCGAGATCCGCACGCTATCGGCCGAAGGCAGGCTGTCGGCGTGGATTCTGGGCAGCCTGCCGTTCGCCACCGCGGCGATGATCAACATCGTCAATCCCGGCTTCATGAAGGTGCTCTGGGAGGACCCCGCCGGCATCAACTTCATCTATGGCGCAATGGCGATGATGGTCATGGGTGCGTTGTGGATGCGCAAGATCATCCGCATCCGCGTCTAGTCGGTCAGCACTGAGGAGTATGCAAGCATGAGCTATCAGCAAATGATGTTTCTCGGCCTGTTGTTCATTTCGGTGTCGGCCGCGGTGTTCTTCGTCCTCGGCCTGTTCACGCGTTCGGCGACCGCCGAGCGCCTCGACGTGATCGGGTCCGGCAAGGCCAACGCGGCTACCGGAGACCACTGGGTGGAGCGCGTCGTGCGACTTTCGCGCCCGTTCGCGAAGCTGTCCAAGCCCGACGAGAACTGGGACGGCTCGGCGCTGCGCGCGCGCTTCATGCACGCCGGCATCCGCGACGCCAACGCGCCGCTGGCCTATTTCGGCATCAAGACCGTGTTGTCCCTCGGCCTGCCGCTGCTGGTGTACTCCACCATCCTCGTGTCCACGCCGGAACTGGAGTTCCAGGGCACGCTTGTGGTGGTCCTGCTCGCCGCGGCGCTGGGCTACTACCTGCCGAACATGGTGCTGAGCCGCTGGGTGTTCGTGCGCCAGCGCGAGATTTTCGAAAGCTTCCCCGATGCGCTCGATCTGATGACGGTGTGCGTCGAGGCCGGTCTCGGCGTGGAGGCTGCGCTGGTGCGCGTCGCCGACGAATTGCAGCACAAGAGCGAGGCCCTGGCCGAGGAACTGCATCTGGTGACGCTGGAGCTGCGCGCCGGCCTCGAGCGCGCCCGCGCCCTGCGCAATCTTGCCGCGCGCACCGGCGTCGAGGAGGTCGAGGGCTTCGTCGCGATGATCATCCAGGCCGAACGCTTCGGCACCAGCATCGCCGCCTCGCTGCGGGTGCACTCCGACATGCTGCGCACGCGGCGGCGCCAGCGCGCCGAGGAAGCGGCCGCGAAGATCGCGCTCAAGCTCCTGTTCCCGCTGATCTTCTTCATCTTCCCCTCGCTCATGCTCGTCCTTCTCGGGCCGGCGATGATCCAGATCTACCGCATTCTGCTGCCGACCATGGCCGGCTCCAGCGGCGGATGAAACCAGGGAGAACCCAAATGAACAAAGTCGCCCTCTGTTTGAACCCGGTGCTCGCAGCGCTCGTGCTCGGCGCCTGCAGCACGACACCGAAGATGCCGGACAACGCCTGGAAGATCGCGCCGGTGCAGACGGTTCGGCATGGCGGCACCAACGCCACCGAGAGCCACCTTGCGGTCGGACGCTACCGCGAGGAGCGCGGCGCCAACGACCAGGCGATCGCCGCGTATCGGCAGGCGATCGACGCCGACCCCGGCCACACTTCGGCGTGGAGCGCGCTGGGCGCGCTGCTGGCGAAGCTCGGGCAGTACGACGAGGCAGTGCAGGCGCTGGAACGCACGGTCAGCCTCGAGCCGACGGCGAGCTACCTGCACAACAACCTCGGCTACGCCCTGCTGCTCGACGGCCGCGACGAAGCCGCCGCGGCCGCCTTGCGCCGCGCGGTGGAACTCGACGACGACAACCGTCGCGCGTGGAGCAACCTCGCGCAGGCCTATCGGCGCCTCGGCAGGCCGGACCTGGCCGCGAAGGCGGGCGACCACGTCGGCGGCCGCCGGCGCGCGGGCCAGCTCGCCACGGGGACGATCTCCGTGGCCACGGCGCCGACCCCTGCGACGGTGACGGTAACGCCGGTGATCGCCCCGGCCCCGCTGGCAAACGTGCCTCTGCGCGGATCCCCGATTGCGCCGATGGTGGCGGCCGGCACCGCAGCCCCGACGATCGGACCGACACCGGGCGCGAGGCTGGTCAGGATCGCAAACAACGTGTTCGAACTGCACAATGGCGCAGCGAAAGCGCCTGCGCCGGTGGCGGAAGCGGCGGCAATCATCTCGGCCACGACTGCGTCATCACCCCGGGCGGCCGCAGCGTCTCGCGCCGCACGCTATGAAATCACCAACGGTCACGGCGGCGTAGGTCTTGCCCGCCGGCTTGCCGCCCTGCTCGCGCAGCAGGGGCTTGCGCGGCCTCGGCTGACGAACGACCTGCCCTTCGATCAGCCGGCTTCCTACATCGAGTACCGTGACGGCTACGCCGAAGCGGCCGAGTCCTTCGCCGCCCGTCTGCCGTTCCGGCCGAAAATCCACGTTGCGGCGCCCGGATCGCTCGCAGTCGATGTGCGCCTGATGCTCGGGCGCGATCTCACCACGAGCGAGGCCTGCGCCGCACTGAGACTGTGTGCAAAGCTCGCGGGCCCGGCATCCGCGGACACGCCGTCCGGCGCGTTGGCAAGATCGGCGGAGGAAGCAACAGACCTCAACTGAGGCGAGGCCTCGACCGGACGACAGCCGCTCCCGGGTCGGGCCGCAGGGGGAGCGTGAAGGCCGCGGCGGGGTTTTCGCGGCCGGCGGATGATATATGCTGTTTCCGGCTCGAGGCATGAGGGACCGACAGATTGCCCGTTCCCCCAGCGGCGCAGGCGGTCGCGCGTCCGAGCCCTTGATGCGCCCCACGACCGTGCCTCCCATACCTACCGAGGTCATCGACAACATGGACAGTCAGATCGATCTCGCGATCGCCGGCGGCATCGCCGCAATCACGCTCAGCAACCCGGCAAAACTCAACGCGGTGAATGCCGCCATGTGGCGCGGACTGGCGGCGGCCATGCAGCAGATCGCCGGCGACACCGACATCCGCTGCGTGATCCTGCGCGGTGCTGGCGACGAGGCCTTCGCCGCCGGCGGCGATATCGAGGAGTTCCGTACGGTTCGCGCCACCGTCGACGACGCGCTGCACTATCACGACGAACTCGTGGCCACGGCGCTGAACGCCATCCGCGATTGCGCCGTCCCCACGCTGGCGGCCATCCGCGGCGCATGCATCGGCGGCGGACTGGAGATCGCCGGCTGCTGCGACATCCGCATCGCCGGCGCATCGGCGCGCTTCGGTGCGCCGATCAATCGCCTCGGCTTCTCGATGTATCCGGGCGAGATGGCCGGCCTGCTGGCGCTGGTGGGTCCGACGGTGGTGCTGGAAATCCTGCTCGAGGGCCGCATCCTGTCCGCGCCCGAGGCGCTGCAAAAGGGCCTCCTGACCCGCGTCGTCGACGACGACGAGGTCTTCGACGAGGCCGCCGCCTGCGCCGCGCGCATCTGCGCGGGCGCACCGCTGGTGACGCGCTGGCACAAGCAGTGGGTGAAGCGGCTGATGAGCGGCACGCCGTTGAGCACGGAGGAGAAACGCGCGGCCTTCGACTTCCTCGCCACCGACGACTATCGGGAGGGGCTCGAGGCCTTCCTTGCCAAGCGCAAGCCGGTCTTCAAGGGAAGATAGGCGCCGAGGAACCTCCTCATCGCCTGGCCGTGTGCTTCTAGCGCCCCAGGATCGTGACCAGTTCCAGGCCGATATAGGCCGCGGTCGACTCGCCGTGCTGCCCCGCCGCCCCGAGCTTCAGGTTGAGGCCCACGTCGGCGGCAATTCGCGCCTTGCTCAGCACGACGCCGAACTGCCAGCCATCGTAGTTTCGTCCGCCCTTGAGGACGATCTCGGGGCCAAGGGCAAGGTCTTCGCCGATCCGCACAGCCAGGCGATCGCGCAGGTAGTACTCGCCGGAGCCCAGTTCCCAGCTGGCGACGAACTGCTGCTCGACCCCCGGCCGCATTCGCCACACGCCGTCGGCCTGCACGAACGGGCGGGCACGCCAACCCCGGCTGCCGTTGCCCGGATCGTCAGGCGAGAGCGTCGTGTGGGCGAGGCGAACGCCGCCGTACAGACCATGGGACAAGGTCTCGCCGCCCGACAGGTATCCCACTGCCGGCGCATAGCCGAGGGCCTCGGCATCGATTTCGCGTGCCCCGGAGCGGTAATCGTAAGTGACCCGGTCGACCCAGTGCCGCACCACCCAGCCCGCACCCAGGGGGCGATCGCCGAGCGCGGCGATATGGCCCAGGTAGGCATAGCTGCCGCGTCCCGAAACCTCGGCCCCGGTCAACAGCAGGCTCTGCGCCGCGCCGACGCCGGGGAGGCCGGACAGGCCGGCCAGCGCCGCAAGCAGAAGCAGGCGTGGCGGCTTCATGCCAGCGCCCTCTGGCGTTCGGCCGGTATCGCGGCCGCGTCGTCCGCATCCTGCGGCTCCCGGGCAATGGAATGGGGCGCGAGCGGCGTGTAAAAGTGCAGCGCCCCGCCGGCCGTCTCCACACGCTCGAGCAGATGCAGGCCTGTGATGAGCGTCGGGTTGGTGGCGCGTGAATAGACGTCCAGGCGCCACAAGGCATCGGCGGGCAGCGGCCTGAAGCTGCACACCACCCGCTCGTTGCCGGTCGCCGGGAGGCCGACGATCACGGTGTGCGCCTCGCCCGCGGACGATCTCGCCGGGACGATTCTTGCCGCGTTCCAGTGACGCGGCGCGAGCCGACCCCGCTGAATGTTCTCGGCGGCAAACCAGCGCGGCAGCGACACGCTGAGCGGTGTCCGCACCCGATCGCTGAATCCGTTCAACTGCCACTGCAGCTCGGAACCGTAAAGAAAACGCTCGAGCCGGTTGCGGCCCTCCGCCGGCAGTTCGATCGTGCCGCCGATGCCCTTGCCGGGGTCGGCGGGTCTTTCGCCCGGTATCAGGCCACGCACCTCGCCGCTGAAGCGCAGCTCGCCGTCGGGCAGCGTGGCATGGGCCTGGTAGCGGTCGCCGACGCGTGTATTCGCGGGGAAGGTCGCGTAGCAGCGGAAACCGTTGTCGGAGATGTCGTCGATCGTCCCGATCACGGTGTCGCCGCTGTCGAACTCGAGGCTCGCCGCCAGCGGGATCGGGAAGCGGTAGGTACCGCGCCGGTTGCGCCCCACGCGCAGGGTGAAGTGCAGCACGGCGGCAGCGAGCCCCGCGTTGACGCCGGCCCAGATCAGGTTCGCCGTCAGCGCATGCAGGGGCAGCGCCTGCCCCCAGCCATAGAGCAGCAGGCTCGCCGGCATCGCACCGAGGTTCGCCACCATGACGATCCACTGGGGGATGGTGAAGCGCGTCACCGCCTCGCCCATCCGCCCCTTGGGCGTCACCCGGAAGCGCTCGGTGGGAAAGACCAGCGCCAGCGTGCTCCACGCGAAGGCGGCGAAGCGCGACATGTTGTACTGCTCGATGATCAGGCTGCGGCCATAGCCGCGCCCGACTTCCTCGAACACCAGGAAGGTCAGCAGGTAGTAGGGCAGGAAGTGCCACAGGAAGTCTTCGAGCCCGGTGATCAGCGGCAGGGTCGCGGTGGTGAGCACGATCACCGGCGCGATATAGAAGACACCCTTTTGCCAGCCGTCGAAATAGGTGGCGACCGAGGCCAGGTAGCACAAGCGCTGCGCCCAGGACATCCCGCGGTTGGTGAGGATGCCCTCCTTGCGCCAGACGTGCATCGCGCCCTGGCCCCAGCGCACACGCTGGCTGATGAAGGGCTTCACCGACTCCGGGGCGACGCCGAAGGCGAGCGGCTCGGCGTGGTATACCGACTTGAAACCCTGGCTGTGCAGGCGGATCGAGGTGTGCAGATCCTCGGTGACGGTGCCGACCGCGAAGCCACCGATACGCTCGAGCGAGGAGCGCCGCACGACTGCGCAGCTGCCGCAGTAGAACGCCGCGTTCCAGACATCCTTGCCGCGCTGGATGACGCGGAAGAACAACGATTGCTCGGTCCAGATCACCTTCTCGCCCCGGCGCTTGCGGTGCTGGAAGGAATCGAGGTTGAAGAAGTCCTGCGGCGTCTGCACGAAGGCCACCTCGGCATCGTCGAAGTAACCCAGCGTCCTGGTCAGGAACTGCCGGTGCGGGGCGTGATCCGCGTCGAACACGGCGATCAGTTCCCCCGAGGTGCGCGCGAGCGCATGGTTCAGATTGCCGGCCTTGGCATCGGTGTTGTCCTGTCGGGCGATGTAGCCGCAGCCCACTTGCGCCGCCAGCGCGCGCATCTCGGCACGATCGCCGTCGTCGAGCAACCACAGCTTGTGCGGATAATCCATCGCCTGCGCGGTGAGCAGGGTCTTGCGCACCAGATCCACGCTCTCGTTGTAGGTCGGCACGAACACATCCACCCGCAGCCCGGGGCGCGGCGCCGGGGCGGAACGGACCGACAGCCGCCAGCACATGAAGATGTGCACCAGCGCGGTGACGAAGCCGAAGATCTCGGCGCCGTAGATCAGCCAGGAGAACACCGGCGCATCCGGGTTGATCGTCCCCAGCCGCCAATTGAAATAGACGCAGCCGACGAGCACGAAGGCGTACACAGCGAGCCGTCGCGGCAGCTCGAGGCGTTCGGAGCGAATCGCATCCGGCGCGACGGGCCGGCCGGTTTCGATGGTCGACATAGCTCAAAGGTGATAGTGGCGATGGCCGCAGTGTCGCATAGCAGCATCCGCCCGCCGCGTGCACGAGTACTCGGTTGCAATTCAGCAACATAGTCCCGACCAGGGGGCGCCATGAACGGTGTCACGAATGGGAACAAGATCCCGTCGTGACACCTCTCAAGGAAAACATTTTCACAAATACAATGAATAAGCGCATTTCTTCGCCGTCGCCCACCGCTTTCGCCGGGTCTCGCTGCGCACTACTGCGCTGTCCCGGCGCCCGCCGAGATGTTGCACAAAAACAACTCCTGAACCGGAATAAGCTGCGGTGGATTCCGGTTTGAGCGCGGCCATAGACCGCTTATATTGCATCGCAGCATACCGCTGGCCAGGGCAAACGCCGAAGCGCGCGCGTTCGTCGCCTCGACGGTCACTGATGCTACAATGTTGCATCAGCATCGCCCGGCCCGAGCATGACCGCCAGTGACAAGCATCCCGATCCCGCTCCATCGCGCAGT
>JBFGZP010000081.1:0-11416 GCA_041586695.1 Thauera sp. | reverse complement strand
GGGCAGAGGTGGATTTCCGCTATCGCATTTTCAATGCCGATGGCGGCGAGGTCGAGCAGTGCGGCAACGGCGCGCGCTGTTTCGTCCGCTACGTGCACGAGCACGGCCTGACCGACAAGCGCGAGATCCGCGTCGAGACGCGCTCCGGCCTGATCTCGCCGAGCCTGCGCGAGGACGGGCTTGTCACCGTCGAAATGGGCGTGCCCGAACTGGCGCCGGCCCGGATTCCCTTCGTGTCGGACTCGGACGCCGTGTTGCAGCCGCTGGCGGTGGGCGAAGTCACGGTGGCGATCACCGCGGTGTCGATGGGCAATCCTCACGCCGTGCAGGTGGTGGCCGATGTCGATGCCGCGCCGGTGGTGGCACAGGGCGCCCTGATCGAGCGCCACGAGCGCTTCCCCGCCGGCGTGAATGCCGGCTTCATGCAGGTCGTGGATGCGCATCACATCCGCCTGCGCGTGTTCGAGCGCGGCGCCGGCGAGACGCTGGCCTGCGGCACCGGCGCCTGCGCGGCGGTGGTCGCGGGTATCCTGCGTGGCCTGCTGGACTCTCCCGTGCGGGTCGACACCCGTGGCGGCGCGCTCGAGATTGCGTGGGCCGGCCCGGGCGCAGCGGTGCTGATGACCGGGCCGGCCGTGACCGTTTTCGAGGGCGAGATGGAGCTCGACTGATCCGCGCCGTCCTTTCGTTTACCTGATGCCGGGTGCGCCCTCACCCGGCCGGAGCCTGCCGATGAACGCCGAAGATGTCGCCCGTTATCTGCGCGACAACCCCGATTTCCTCTCCGAGCACGGCGAGCTGTTTACCAGCCTGACCGTGCCGCATCCGCAACATGGGGGGCAGGCGATCTCGCTCGCCGAGCGCCAGCTCCACGCCCTGCGCGACAAGATCCGCCAGCTCGAGGTCAAGCTCGCCGAGCTGATCCGCTTCGGCGAGGAGAACGACGACATCAGCGAGAAGGTGCATCGCCTCTCCATTGCATTGCTCGGGGCCGGCAGCGCGGAGGCCGTGCGACGCACGCTGTACGACAGCCTGCAGGAGGATTTCGCCGTGCCGCATGTCGGCCTGCAGTACTGGGGCCTGATGCCGGCGGCCCTCGACGAGGATGTCGTGGCGGTGAGCGAGGCCGCGCGCATGCACGTCGAGGGCCTGCGCCACGCGTACTGCGGCGCCCCGGAAAACATCGAGATGCTGGGCTGGTTCGGAGATGCCGCGCCGCATGTGCGCTCTCTGGCGCTCATTCCGCTGCGCCGGCAGGGCGAGGTCTTCGGCGTGCTCGCGCTCGGCAGTGCCGAGGCCGAACGCTTCTACCCCGAAATGGGCACGCTCTACCTCGGCCGCATCGGCGAACTCGCCGGCGCTGCCCTGCTCGGGCAGGCCGGATGAAGCCGGCGGCGGCGGGCGAGCAGCTTGCGCCCGATGCGGAGGCCTGGCTCGACTGGCTCGCGACCCAGCGCCGCGCCGCCGAGCTCACGCTCGAGGCCTACCGTCGCGACCTCGCCGCCCTGCACCGCCTCGCCGCGGGCCGTGCCGCCGTCGAGCTGGCGCCCCACGACATCCGCCGCTTTGTCGCCCGTCTGCACGCGGAAGGCTTGTCGGGACGCTCGATCGCGCGCTGCCTGTCGGCGTGGCGCGGGCTTTATCGCTGGCTGATCCGCCATCGCGGCCTGCGTGCCAATCCGGTCGACGGCATCCGCGCGCCCAAATCGCCGTCTATGCTGCCGCGCGCGCTGTCACCCGACCAGGCCCAGGCGCTGCTCGAGCCGCCCGCCGACGGCCTGCTCGGGATTCGCGACCTGGCCATGTTCGAGCTGTTCTATTCGTCGGGGCTGCGCCTCGCCGAGCTGGCCGGCCTCGACGTCGATCGCGGCCTGGAGCCCGCCGAGGGCATGGTGACGGTGACCGGAAAGCGCAGCCGCAGCCGCAGCGTTCCGGTAGGGGAGAAGGCCTGGGCCGCGCTGCGCCGATGGCTTGCCGTGCGCGACCAGCTCTCGACCGCGAACGAGCGGGCGCTATTTCTCACCCGCACGGGCGCGCGCATGAGCCCGAGCGCCATCAGCAGCCGGCTCGCGCAGCGCGCCCGCGCCCTCGGGCTGGGCGTGCACGTTCACCCGCACATGCTGCGCCACAGCTTCGCCAGCCACCTGCTGCAGTCCAGCGGCGACCTGCGCGCGGTGCAGGAGCTGCTCGGGCATGCGAGCATCCGCAGCACGCAGATCTACACCCATCTCGACTTCCAGCACCTGGCGAAGGTGTACGACGCCGCTCACCCGCGCGCACGCAAATAAGGCGTCTCTGCCCAAATTGAGCATTTCCTCACGGAGGCCGCCTGCGACCTTCGGCTATGCTCGCGCCGTCCAGATGCGCAAGCGTCTCACAAGAACTCAATGAATGCGGTCGTGCAGCACCTTGCCCGGGCGGCAACGGAGGCCATGGAAGCCATGTCGAACAATGCCAGCCAAGCAGGGGATCCCGCCAGCGACGGCCGCGACGGAGCCGGGCGCGCCCCTTTGCCCTCGTGCGCAATCAAGTCGGTCGCACTCCTGCTCGCGCGCCACGAGATACGCAAGCTGCGGCGCTGGTTCGACGAGTTCGATCGCGACATCCTGCTGCCCATCCTGCTGGGCGAGATCGCGCTGTACAACATCGGTTCGCTCCAAAGCGGCCACGGTGGGGGTGCGCAGCGGCGCAAGAAGGACAGCACGGACCTCGACGATGCGGAAGCCGGCTGTTGTGCGTTGCGGCCATGCAACGCCTATTCCATCGCCGCTGCGACCGGCCTGCCGCGTGAGACGGTTAGGCGCAAGATCGTGCGCCTGGTCGAACTCGGCTGGATCGAGCGGCGCGACAACGGCCACCTGTTCGTCACCGAGGCGGCGCTGACCTACTTCGGCAACGTGCTGAACTCGCGCGAACTGCCGGAAGTGATAGAAACCGCCGATCAGGCGCGGAGCCTGCTCGCGCGATAGTCGTCCGCCGCGCTCAGGGCGCGGCGCCGCTGCGCGGGCGGTATTCCGGGTTGGGGCCGGGTTCGGCGGAAAACAGCGCGGCGCTGAGCAGCACCAGCGCCACCACCACCAGGGCGAAGTAGCGCCGCTGGGCCTGCGGGCCGGGCAGCCTGCGCTCGCCGCTGTAGTACATCGTGCGCAGATAGCTGCCGCCCAGGCCGGCGATGGCCAGCAGGCCGCAGCCGAGCAGGCGCGATGCGGTGGCGTCGAACTGCCTTCCCATCGACGGATCGAAGCGGTCCGGCAGGAAGAAGGACGGCGCCTGCGTGAGCAGGAACAGTCCGCCGAGCACGCATAGCGAGAACATCACCACCTGCAGCGAGCGCATCCCGGGGCCTGCCTACTGGCCGAAGAGGTCGGTTCCACCGCTGCGTGGGGGGGCAAGGCCGAAGTGCCGCCAGATCGAGTGCGTTGCCATGCGTCCGCGCGGCGTGCGCTGCAGGTAGCCCTGCTGGATCAGGTATGGCTCGATCACTTCCTCGATGGTGTCGGTGGATTCACCGATCGCAGCGGCGATGTTGTCGAGCCCGACCGGGCCGCCGCCGAATTTCTCCAGCATCGCCGAGAGCAGCTTGCGGTCCATCAGGTCGAGGCCGAGCACATCCACGTCCAGCATCGACAGCGCGGCGTCGGCCACCGGGTTGGTAATGTGCCCGCCCGCCTTGACCTCGGCGTAGTCGCGTACGCGGCGCAGCAGGCGGTTGGCGATGCGTGGCGTGCCGCGGGCGCGGCGGGCAATCTCCAGCGCGCCGGCGTCGTCGATCTCGACGTTTAGTAGCCGCGCCGAGCGCAATACGATGAAGCCGAGCTCGTCCGGCGTGTAGAACTCGAGACGCGACACGATGCCGAAGCGATCGCGCAGCGGATTGGTGAGCATGCCTGCGCGCGTGGTGGCGCCGACCAGGGTGAAGGGCGGCAGGTCGAGCTTGACCGAGCGTGCGGCCGGGCCTTCGCCGATCATGAGGTCGATCTGGAAGTCTTCCAGCGCCGGGTAGAGGATCTCCTCCACGACCGGCGACAGGCGGTGGATTTCGTCGATGAAGAGGACATCGTGCGGCTCGAGATTGGTCAGCAGGGCGGCGAGGTCGCCTGCGCGCTCGAGCACCGGCCCCGAGGTGTGGCGCAGGTTCACGCCCATCTCGGCGGCGACGATGTGCGCCAGCGTGGTCTTGCCCAGCCCTGGCGGGCCGAACAGCAGCACGTGGTCGAGGGCCTCGCCACGGTTCTTCGCCGCCTGGATGAAGATCTCGAGCTGTTCGCGGATTTTCGCCTGGCCCACGTACTCGGCGAGGCGCTTCGGCCGCAGCGCGCGCTCGACCGCATCTTCCTGGCGGTCGGCCGGCTGGGCGGAGATCAGGCGGGCCGCATGGCCGCCTGCAGGCGCCGACTGGAGCTTGTCTGTTTCGATCATGGCGCAAGTTTAGTCGCTGGCCGACGCTGCCGGGAGGAATCGCTCATGCCTTCGACAGCAGCTTGAGGGCCTGGCGGATGCCGTCGGACACGCCGGCGTCGTCCGCCAGCCCCTTCATCGCGCCGAGCGCCTCGCGCTCGTTGTAACCCAGCGCCAGCAGCGCGTTGAGGATGTCGCTCTTCGCCTCCGGTACCCCGGCCGTCGCCGCTGCCAGGCGCGCGCCCGCCACCTGCGGCAAGGCCTTGCCGAGCTTGTCGCGCAGCTCCAGCAGCAGGCGCTCGGCGGTCTTCTTGCCGATTCCCGGGATCTTCACCAGGCGGCCGGTCTCCTGCAGGGCCACGGCCTGGGCAAGATCATTCACCGACAGGCCCGACAGCACCGCCAGCGCGGTGCGCGCGCCGATGCCGGAGACCTTGAGCAACTGGCGGAAGGCGGTGCGCTCCTCGTCGGTGGCGAAACCGTAGAGGAAGTGGCCGTCCTCGCGTACCGCGAGATGAGTGTGCAGGCTGACCTTGGCGGCGACCGCCGGCAGGCCGTAGAAGGTGCTCATCGGCACGTCGATCTCGTAGCCGACGCCATTGGCGTCGACCAGGATCTGCGGCGGATTCTTTTCCAGCAGGATGCCGGTGATGCGTCCGATCATGGGGGGCTCGATGCAGAAGGGTGACGGCGCGGCCGAGTCTAGCCCACGTCGGGCCAGCGGCCCAAGACCAGGGCGGCGGCGAGGATCAGGCCGTGCAGGTTGGCCGCGGCGATGGTGGCCTTGATCGGCTTTTCCAGCTCGGCCGGCTCGCCCGCGTGGGCGATCAGTTCGCGCGCAGCGCCGAACGACAGTACGAGGGTGATCGCCGCGGCGGCAGCCTGCTGCGGCAGCAGGTCGCGCGCGACTATCGCCACCAGCCAGCCGTAGGCGACGATCGCGATCAGCAGATAGCCCCACTTGGCCGTCTGCGGTCCGAGCCTCACCACCAGGGTGCGTTTGCCGACCGCGGCGTCGCCGTCGTGATCGGGGAACTGGTTGATGAACAGCAGGTTCGCGACCAGCAACGCGTAGGCCAACCCGGCGGCGAACGGCAGCGGGCTGAAGGCGCCGCGCTGCACGTAGTCGGTGCCGACCACCACCGCCAGCCAGCCGGCGGCGATCGCCACCTCGCCCAGGCCACGGCTCATCAGCGCCAGTGGGGGTGCGGAGTAGGCCCAGCCTACGAATAGCCCGGTGGCGCCGATCACGAGCACGCCCGGTCCGGCCTGCCACGTCAGCCACAGGCCGGCGGGGATCACCGCGGCGAGCAGGGCATGGCCGAAGCGACCGGTCTGGCGCTCGCTCAGCACCCCGTTCTGGATGAAGCGGCTGCCGCCGGTGAATGGAAAGAGCCGCCGCGTGTTGGCGGCGTCGGCACCGCTTTGCGCGTCGTGATAGTCGTTGATGACGTTTACGCCGGCGTGGGCGACCAGTGCGAAGAGCACGGTGACGACGGCGTCGAGCGCATCGAGCGCCACGCCGCTGCCGCGCGCGACCGCGAGCCCGACGAGGCAGCCGACCAGGGTCACCGAGAGGAAGGCGGGGCGGGTGGCGAGGAAGTAGCGCAGCAAGGGGCTGGCGATGCGGCCCGGCTTGGGTTCGGCGGGGTGGCTCACGGGGTGCCTCGGTTCGTCGTCACAGCAGCACGATGTCGAACTGTTCCTGGGTGTAGCTCGCTTCCGGGTGCAGCGATATCTTCTTGTCGATGAAATCCGACAGCATCGCCAGCGACTGGCTCTCCTCGTCGAGGAAGAGGTCGATGACGTTGGGCGCGGCGAGCACGCGGAACTCCTTGGCGTTGAACTGGCGCGCCTCGCGCAGCAACTCGCGCAGGATCTCGTAGGCCACGGTGCGCGCGGTCTTCACCTCGCCGCGGCCGCTGCAGGTCGGGCAGGGCTCGCACAGCAGGTGGGCGAGGGATTCGCGCGTGCGCTTGCGCGTCATCTCCACCAGGCCGAGCGCGGTGAAACCGTTGATGCTCATCTTGGTGTGGTCGCGCGACAGCGCCTTGCGGAACTCGTCGAGCACCATCTCGCGATGCTCGATCAGCTCCATGTCGATGAAGTCGATGATGATGATGCCGCCGAGATTGCGCAGCCGCAGCTGGCGGGCGATGGTCTGGGTGGCCTCGAGGTTGGTCTTGAAGATGGTGTCGTCGAAGTTGCGCGCACCGACGAAGCCGCCGGTATTCACATCCACCGTCGTCATGGCCTCGGTCTGGTCGATGATCAGGTAGCCGCCGGACTTGAGATCCACCCGCCGGGCGAGCGCCTTCTGGATCTCCTCTTCGACGTTGTAGAGGTCGAACAGCGGCCGCTCGCCGCTGTAGTGCTCGATCAGCGGCAGCACCTTGGGGCTGTATTCGGCGGCGAAGGCGGCGAGTTTCTGGAAGTTTTCCCGCGAATCGACGCGAATCCGCGTGGTCTCGTCGGTGACCAGGTCGCGAAGCACGCGCTGGCCGAGGCCGAGGTCCTCGTGCAGCAGCTTGGGCGGGAAGGCGCCGGTGGAGGTATTGCCGATCTCGCGCCAGAGCTTGCGCAGGTAGGCGATGTCGGCGCCGAGCTCGGCATCCGAGGCGGACTCGGCCATCGTGCGCACGATGAAGCCGCCGTGCTCTTCGGCCGGCACGAGCGCGGTGAGGCGCTCGCGCAGGGACTCGCGCTCGCCTTCGTTCTCGATCCGCTGGGAAATGCCGATGTGCTTTTCCTGGGGCAGGTATACGAGCAGCCGGCCGGCGATGCTGACCTGGGTCGACAGCCGTGCGCCCTTGGTTCCGATCGGATCCTTGAGCACCTGCACCAGCAGGCTCTGGCCTTCGGCGAGGATGCGTTCGATCGGTCGCGCAGCCTCGCCGTTCTGGCGGTCGCTCCAGATGTCGGCCACATGCAGGAAGGCGGTGCGCTCCAGGCCGATGTCGATGAAGGCCGACTGCATGCCGGGCAGCACACGCACCACCTTGCCGAGGTAGACGTTGCCGACGATGCCACGACTGGCGGTGCGCTCTACGTGCAGCTCCTGCACGACGCCCTGCTCGACGATCGCAACCCGCGTCTCCTGCGGGGTGAAGTTGATGAGGAACTCGATGCTCATTTTTCGACATGCCAATGGGAAATGCGCAATGGCAGACCCAAACAGTCTGCCATTGCGCATGGCTCATCGGGCGCAGACTAAAGAGGATAGCCGAAGGCTTCGAGCAACTGGGCGGTTTCGAACAGGGGCAGACCCATGATTCCGGAGTAGCTGCCGCGGATCTCCTCGATGAAGATCGCCGCCCTGCCCTGGATGCCGTAGGCGCCGGCCTTGTCCATGGACTCGCCGGTGGCGACGTAGCGCCGGATGTCGTCGTCGCCGAGTTCGCGGAAACGCACCTCGCTGACCGCTACCGCGCTGCGAATGTGCTCGCCGTCGGCCATCGCGATGGCGGTGAGCACGCGGTGGCTGCGGCCCGACAGGCGGGCGAGGATGGCGCGAGCATCGGCGGCGTCGGCCGGCTTGCCGATGATCTCGTCGTCGACTTCGAGCGCGGTGTCGGCCGACAGCACCGGGCGGCGCAGCAGCCTGCGCCACATCAGCCGCCGCATGCCGGCCTCGGCCTTGGTCAGGGCGAGGCGCTCGACGTAGCGTGAGGCCACTTCACCCTTGAGGGGCGTCTCGTCGACGTCGGGATCTTCGCCGCGCTCGCCGCCACGGAAGGTCAGGACGTCGAACTGCACGCCGATCTGGCGCAGCAGCTCGCGGCGGCGCGGGCTCTTGGAGGCTAGGTAGATGCGCGGATTCAGCGGCATGGGGTGTGGCGGCAGGGTGGTCGGGATCGAACAGGCAACATCATGTATCGGCACAATATCTTACCGACGTTTTGCCATGCCGATGCCACCGCGTTACTCGCGATGGTATGGGTGCTTGCGCAGCACGGTCCACGCGCGGTAGAGGGCCTCTGCCAGCAGCGGGCGCACCAGGGCATGGGGCAGCGTGAGACTGGACAGACGCAGCGACTCGGCCGCGCCGGCCTTGAGCGTCGGCGACAGGCCGTCGGGGCCGCCCACGATCAGGGCCACGTCCTGACCTTCGGCCTGCCAGGCCTCGATCCGGCGCGCGAGCTCGCGGGTGCTCAGATCGGCGCCGTGCTCGTCGAGGACGACGCGGCGACAACGCGGCGGCAGTGCGCTCTCGATTCGGCCGGCCTCGGCTGTCATCATCGCCTCCACGGTCTTGCCGCTGGTGCGCGGCTCGGCCTTGACCTCGACCAGTTGCAGCGGCAAGTCCCGCGGCATGCGGCGGGCGAATTCGTCGAAGCCGGCTTCCACCCAGGCGGGCATGCGCGTGCCCACGGCAACGACGAACAGCTTCAAATCACTTCTCGGCCGGGGTGGCGGGACGCCGTGATGCGGGCATGGTGGTCCACAGCTCTTCCAGCTTGTAGTAGCTGCGCACCGCGGGCTGCATGATGTGCACCACGATGCCCCCGAGGTCGACCAGCACCCACTCGCCGGTCTCTTCGCCCTCGATGCTGAGTACGTCGCCGCCGGCTTCCTTAACCTTGTCGTGCACGTTGCGCGCCAGCGCCCGGGTCTGACGGCCCGATTCGGCACTGGCGACGATGATGCGGTCGAACAGCGGCGTCAATTTCGCCGTGTCGATGACTTCGATGTCGCGCGCCTTGATGTCTTCGAGGGCGCTGACGGCGATCTGCTGCAGGGTGGGTGTGTCCATTAAGTGCGGGGGCCAGGTTCGGGGTTGGGGAGGATCGCAGCGCGCGTGATGCGCGCTTCAGCGATAGAGACCATTCAAACCAATATAGTCGAGAACGGAATCGGGCAGCAAATAGCGCGCGCTGGTGTGGTCGCGCACGAGGTCGCGGATGAGCGATGCGGAAATGGCCAGCGGCGTCATGTCGAAGGGCATCACCCGGCCGGCGGGCGTGCGGCGAAGCAGCGCCGGGTCGGCGGTATGGCGGTCGCGACAGGCCTCGTCCAGTTCGGCCGACAGCGTCGCCGGCCAGCGCCGACCGTGCGGCGCGTAGCCGGGGCGATTGGCCACCGCGATATGGGCGAGAACGAACAGCTCGCGCCAGCGGTGCCACGAGAGCAGGCCTTCGAAGGCGTCTGCGCCGAGGATCAGCACAAGCGGCTGCTCGGCGCCGAGCTCGGCGCGCAGGCGTTCGAGCGTGAGCACGGTGAAGCTCTCGTGCTGCGCGCGTACCTCGCCGTCGTCGACCTCCAGCGCCGGATTGCCGGCGATCGCCAGCCGCGCCATCGCCAGGCGATTCTCGGCGCTGGAACGCGGTTCGCCGCGGTGCGGTGGCCGGCCGGCGGGAATCAGCCTGACCCGCGTCAGCCCGAGCGCTTCACGTGCCTCTTCGGCCAGGCGCAGGTGACCGAGGTGGATCGGGTCGAAGGTGCCGCCGAGCAGACCGAGCGGGCCCGATGCGCGCTCGTCTTCGTGCTCATTCCTCATTGCCACCGTTGTCCTTGCGACCGTCGATGTCGCCGATCTTGGGGGCGAGGATCTCGTGCGCATGACTGCCGTCGGGCAGGCCGAAGACCTCGCGTGCGTTGACGTAGAAGCTGGCGAACATCACCGGGACGAGGATCAGCGGCAGGGGCACCGATACGAGGGTGGCCAGCGTGGGCGACACCAGCCCGAGGGCGCCGATGAGCACACCGGGCAGGATGGCGCCGAAGATCGCCAGCCCGATCGCATAGGCGAGGAAGGGGCGCCAGTTGCGCAGGCAGGCATGGAAGCTGAAGAACATCGCCTTCGGCGCGGAGATCTTCCACCAGCCCGCAAGTACGGGCGCAAACCAGTAGGCCATCATCAGCGGTGTCGACAGCGCCAGGGCGACGATGAGCGCAAAGCTCAGCGACGGGTCGGCGGCGGCTTCCTCGTCGATGCGGCCGCCGCTCATCACCTGCATCAGCGTACCGCCGTCGGCGAGCGAGGTGAGCACCAGCACGATCATGGTGCCGATCAGGTAGATGCCGCCGATCGTCACCAGCGCTTGCAGGTTGGACTTGAAGCCGGAGAACAGGACGTCGGGCCCGACCTTGCGACCGGTATCCACCGCCCGGGCGGCGTTGAGCACGCCGAGCGACAGCGCCGGCATCAACAGCGAGGCGATCGGCTGGCCGATGAAGGGGAACAGGCTGATGACCAGCAGCGACAGCAGATAGCCGAAGGAAACGAAGGTGAGCAGGGCGGGGTTGCGGCGCCACAGCGTCAGGCCCTCGCGGAGCCAGGCCCAGCCGCGCTGCATCGGAAGTTGGTTTGCTTGCATGTGTCTTCTTATGAGGCGGGGTCCGCCGGGGCCGGCAGCGCCGGAAAGCTTGCGAAAGTGTCTTTCCATGCCGCGTACAGGGCGCCCGAGATCACCGGGACCAGCACCAGCATGCCGAGGCCGGCGGGCAGCATTGCCACCCAGACCAGCACATAGAGCAGGGCGGCGAGCACGATGAAGGCGAGCAGGTTGCGGAAGCAGGCCTGCGCCGACAGCATCATGGCCTCGAGCGGCGCCACGTCCTGAAGCATGACGAGCGCGGGAGCGAACCACAGCGCCATCATCAGCAGGCCCCACAGCACGGTGAATATGAGCACGCCGAACATCATGCCGCCGGCGGCCACGCCCATGCCGGCGAAGGCGCCGACCATCATGCCGGTGAGCATCGCGCTGCCGCCGATGGCAGCGGCGATCATCGCCGCGAGCAGGGCGCCGAGAAGGTGAAAGCCGCCCACCAGCAACAGATTGCCGGCATGCCTGCGCAAGCCGTCGAAGAGCTGGTCGACGCGCTGCGGCGTGTCCTGGTCGAGCGCCTGCGCGCCCCTGACCATGCCGGCCGCCAGCACCGGCAGCGCCACCGGCGCCGCGGCCCAGCCGATGAGGGGGACGAAGCCGACCGCGGTCAGGATGAGGATGAAGAGCAGCGCCTGGGCAAGCCAGATCACCGGGTTCTTCATGAACAGCCGCCAGCCGGTGGCGAG
>JBFGZP010000080.1:0-11446 GCA_041586695.1 Thauera sp. | reverse complement strand
CGTCGATCAGCGAGCTGACGCCGAAGCCGAGGGACTGCAGCATCGCCGCCCAGTCGGCGGCGTCATTGACGCAGCCGGAGAGGTCGCTGTCGGTGCCGGGATAGTCGTTGATGCCGATGCAAAGCGCGCGTTTGGCCATGGATTGTCTCCTGCGAGTGGGATGGCAGGCCGATGCCCGGTCTGCGCAGGGTCATGGCCGACTCCGTTCAACATAGCCCACGGGCATGACATGCGCCAGCGCATGGCGTCCCGCGCCGGCGCAAGTCGGCAAGCGCGGGGGGGGGCCGTCGCGCCGCTACAGATCTGCCGCCAGCGCCCGCGTCAGCTCGGCGGCGGGGACGCGCCGGCAGCCGCTCGCGTTCTGGCCCGCCCAAAGCGGCGAGAAGTCGCCCGAGCCCCGGGCCTCGGCGCTCGCGCGCAGGGGGGCGATGGCGCCGACCGCGAGCGGGAAGGCGGGGACGTCGCGACGGATCGGCCCCAACTCCCTGACGACGCGGTTGACGATCGCCCGCGCCGGGCGCCCGGTGAACAGGTTGGTCAGTGCGGTATGGCCGGCGGCCTCGCTTTCCAGCGCGGCGCGATGCACCGCGCTGGTCGTCGCCTCGGGGCACAGCAGGTATGCCGTGCCGACCTGCACGCCGGCTGCGCCGAGCGCCATCGCGGCGGCGACGCCGCGGGCGTCGGCGATGCCGCCGGCGGCAATCACCGGAACCTTCACCGCGCGCACCACCTGCGGCACCAGGGCGAAGGTCCCGACCTGGGTGCCGATGTCGTCCGACAGGAAGATGCCGCGATGCCCGCCGGCCTCGAGGCCCTGCGCGATGATGGCATCGACGCCGTGCGCCTCGAGCCAGCGCGCCTCCTCGACCGTCGTCGCCGAACACAGCACCTTCGCATCGAACGCCCGCACATGCGCGAGCAGTGCGGCCGAGGGCAGGCCGAAGTGAAAGCTCACCACCCGCGGCCTGAATTCGTCCAGCACCGCGGCCATTTCGGCACTGAAAGGCGCCCGCACCGGTCCGGGCGGAAGCTTGGCGGCGTCGATGCCGAACTCGGCGTAATAGGGCGCGAGCGCCTGCCGCCACGCCGATTCGCGTTCGTCGTCGGGTGTGGGCGGCGCGTGGCAGAAGAAATTCACGTTGAAGGGCTTGTCTGTCTGCGCCTTGATCGCCGCCAGTTCGCTGCGAAGGGCGTCCACGCCGAGCATGGCGCAGGGCAGCGATCCCAGGCCGCCGGCATTGGATACGGCCACCGCGAGTGCGCTGCCCTGCACGCCGGCCATCGGCGCCTGGATGATCGGCAACTCGATTCCGAGCAGTTGCTGCAACGTCATCGTTTCCCCTCCTTGGATTCCTTGTTCGTCGGCCGCGGCTTGCTTCGGCGGCCCGCCGCGAGCCGTGCCACCCGCCTGCCTGTTTCGAGCATAGCGGACGAGGGCCACGCCGCAAGCCGCGTCGGTGACCCCCCCCGGGGCGCCGTCACGAGACGCCGAACATCGCCGCCAGATAGTCGAAGAACACAGTGTAGAGGATGATCGGCAGTGGCAGGCCGAGCAGCAGGGCGAGGACGTAGTGCCTCAGGCGCACGCCCGACAGCGCCAGCGCATAGTTCAGCGCGGGCGCCGTCTGGAACAGCGTGCGCAGGCAGAACTGGCTCCACACCGGCCGCGCGTCGAGTTGCGCCAGCAGGCGCCGGGCGAGCCGGCCTTCCAGCGCGCGCAGGGCGTCGCCGCCGAGCAGGCGGATGACGAAGTAGGTCACCACGCAGGAAATGCAGGCGGCCAGGTAGGTCACCGCCGCGCCGCGAATCTCGCCGAGCGAGAGCACGGCTGCGGCGAGGAAGATCCAGCCCGGAATCTGGATCAGGTTGCCCAGCGAGAAGAGCAGGATGAAGGTGAGGGCGCCGGTGAGCGGATGGCTGTCGAACTGCTCCCGCACGTACACCAGCCCGAACTGCTCCCGAATGCCGGAGGCTTCGACGACGATCGTCAGCGTGGCCAGGAAGACCAGCACCAGGACGAGGCGGAAATGACGCCGCAGCAGGTGGGGCATGTTCATCGCCGCAAGCCCCGAGGGATCCTGCCGAAGAAGCCGCGCGGCTCGCCGCCGGGGTCGCTCGCACGCCCGGGGCTTCGGACCCCTGGACGGACAGGGGCAGGTACTTTCATCGAGCACTCATCGGCAAGGCGGCTCGCTTCGAGCGCTCCGCCTTGCTTTGCCGGTATCGCATCGGCCCGACTGTAATCTCGCCGGGTCAGCACGGAAAGAAGACGTTGAAGCAATAGCCGCGTCCGCCGGCCCCGTAACAGGGGAAGACGCCGCTCACCGCATAGCCCTGGCGTTCGGCCTGTCGCAGCCTTTGCCAGGCAGTGCTCTGGGTCACGAACGGCCCGATGCGCTGCGAGCATTGCCGTTGGGCGAACTGGAGCGGTGCAGCCGGCACCGGAACCTGTCCGGCGTACGACCATGTGCTTGTGTCCGCCTGCGCCGATGCGGCCAGCAAGGGCAGGGCGCAACCGAGAAGCAATGCAATGAAAGATCCAGTCAGATGCATGGCGACCTCCAGGCGGGTCGGTCCACCGCCGGCTCGGCCGAGCGTTCCTCCGCTTCGGCCGGCGGGCGGGGACTCTATCGCTGTGACGGCCGCCGAACATGCTTCGTTCCGGGCAGTTTCATTCGTAAGTCATGTCCGCTTGGCTTGGGCGCATCGCCACGGCGTTCATGGGCGGGGTTTTGTCTCCACCATGATCGCGTGGGTGGGCGTGTCACCGACGTTCTCGCCAATGTGGGTCTGGTCGGACGAATAGATGACGTCCCCACCCTTGAACTCGCGCATCATCTGCTTGCCGTCCGGCAGCGTGATCCTGCGCTTGAACGGGCCGACGGCGTACAGCGCGAACGCGGGGTGGTGGTGCTCTTGGGTCTTCTCTCCGGGCAAGTCGCGATACTCGAGTATGCGAACCTGCTCGTTCTCGAGCAGCACCTTGTACTTGCCACCGTCCGTGACCACGGGATCCTCGGCCATCACCGCCAGCGGCGCCAGGCACAGCACCAATACGCTCAGTGGTCTCAACATGCTTGCACCTCTTGTCGTTGTTTGCGGCACGGGTCCGACGATGAAGAGCCGCTGCCCGTGCCCCAGGCAGCAGTCCGGTGAATGCCGTCACGCGCGCTCGGCGCCACCGCCTGAATACAGCGCCTGAGCGCCTGCATCGATGACTCGAAATGCCGGCAATGCAATGTCAATGTAGGCGAGCCCCGACGGGGCCGCCGAACCGAATCGAAGCAGCCTCGGCACTGCGGGAGCCGGTCTGTTGGTGCGACGCAACATGGCGTGCGCCAAGCTGTACGCCGGCTGCCGGGGAGGCGCAGAATGCAATACAGGCGGTTCGCGCAGCGCATCGCACTTGCCGCAGAGGTGGTGGGGATTCGCCCCGGCAGGCCGATATCCGTGTCCCCTGAACTTCTTGTCCAGAGTCGCCCCGAATATGAGCAGCATCGAGATCATCGGCTATATCGCCGCCGTCCTGACCACGTCCTCGTTCGTGCCGCAGGCGCTACAAATTCTTCGCACCCGCGAGACCAAGGGCATTTCCCTGTCGATGTACGTGGCCTTCTCGGCCGGCGTCGCGCTGTGGGTGGCCTATGGCCTGTTCAATCGCTCGTGGCCGCTCGTCCTCGCCAACGTGGTCACGCTGGCGCTTGCCCTGAGCATCCTGTACATGAAGTGGCGCTACCAGTCGCATCCCATCGTGGCAGAGACGCCCTCGCCGCAGGCCTGAGCGCTTCCGGCCAACGTCCTGCGGGTATCGGGCTGCCGGCCGGATGGCCGCGGCCATCTGGCCGGCCTTTTCCGCGATGCTGGTGCCGTTTCCAGAGAGCGCGACGACGAGCTCCTGCTCCGACGACTCAAAACTGATACAGCAGCTTTGCACGGATGCTGCGGCCATCCTGCTCGATGGCGTTTTGCCAGTTGGTGTCGGCAGCCGGGTGACTGAAGCGTTTGTCGAGCAGGTTGTAGAGGCCGAGGGACAGCTCCAGTCCCTTTGCCAGGCGATCGGTGCTCAGGTGCACATTGGCGACCGTGTAGCCTCCGAGGCTGCTGCCGTCGTTGCTGGGGCGGGCGCTGCCGTACTGCATTTCGTAACCCATGCGCAGCCCGGCAATGGGCAGGGGCGCCGACAGGTTGAGCTTGCCGAGCAGGCGGGGCGCGTTGAGTACCTTGGCTCCGCTGTCGTAGGCCAGGTCCTGCACGGACACGCTGCCGCGCAGGCGCGCGCCCGATGTCCATGTCCGGTCGGCCGACAGCTCCAGTCCGTTGGCCTTCACCCCCTCGCCCGACTGGAACTGCGGCAGCCCGCTCACCGGGTCGATGCCAAGGGTGACGAGGTCGTTCATCCGCCACTGGTATAGCGAAGCACGCAGGCTCAGGTCGCGGGTGGCACGATGGTCGGCGACGAACTCGAGCGTATCGATGCTCTCGCCCTGCAGGGTCGGATTCGCGACCGCGCCGACACCGTCCCCGTAGTCGCGCTCGTAGGCGTTGGGGGCTCGGTGGGCACGCCCGTACAAGGCCTTGAGCGTGGTCGTGGGCATGGCCTGCCAGATCACGGCCGCGCGCGGGCTGAGCTTGGTGCCGGTAAGGTTGTTGCGATCCACGCGCACACCGAGCGTCGTCGTCAGCGTCTCGCTGACGTGCCATTCGTCCTGGGCGTAGATGCCTGCGCGGTATCCCGATCCCGGAATGAGGACGCTGTTGGCAGGGTCGGCGAGGTCCTCCACGGCCTGGTCGTTGCGGACGTTGTCCTGCAGTTCGATTCCGAGCATCAACTTGTGGTCGGCGACCGCGGTGGACAGGAGGCGCGCTTCGGCGCCGCGCCACTCACCCGTGGCCGGAAAGGACAGCGGCGTGCCGTAGCGGAGAATGCTGCTGTAGCGCTGGCGGCCCATGAACAGCCGGCCCGTCAGCTGCAGGGTGTCGCCGACGAAGCTGTCCTGGTACTGCAGTTGCGCCAACTCGTAACGGTCGGCCTGATACTGGCCCGGCACGAGCGGGTCGGAGAAGTACGCGCCGGTGGGGTCGTCCTTGCGGCGATTGCCGTGAACGAAGTCGAACGACCATTCACCCTGGCGGACACGGCCAAAGAACTCCTGGTCACGCCCGCCGTCCAGCCCCGTCGCCATGCCGGAAACGCCGGCCGCGCCGAAGTCGAGGAAGCGGTCCTCGCCGTGGGCGCGCATGCCGGAAACGGACACCAGCACGTCGGCGCCATTCTCGAGCACTCCTCCCCAGCTCGCTCGCCCGGCACGCATCGCCTGGGGGCGCTGGTAGTCGGCGGCAACTTCGGCGCCATCGACACCGGCGCCATTGCGCGTGACCACGTTCACCACGCCGAGCATGGCGTTCTGTCCATACACCGCGCCGCCAGGGCCGGGAATGAATTCAATGCGTTCGACCAGGTCCATGTCGAGCGGGAACGCCCGGTCGAAGGGCCCCTGGTCGAAGGTCGGGTCGTTCACGCGATTGCCATTGATCGTGACCAGCAGTCGCGTATTGAAGTCGCCAGGCAGGCCGAAGCCGCGGGCGCCGACGTACGAATACTGGCGGTCGTAAGTGGTGTGGATGCCGGGGAGGCTGGCCAGCGCCTCACCGAGCGTACGCCAGCCGAAGGTGCGGATCTCCTGGCGGGTGATGACGCTTACCGCGGCAGCGACATCGTTCTGCCTTTGCGCGTACTTTGCGGCACCGACGACGGTGATCTGCAGCAGTTGCTCCAGGCTCAAGGTCGTCAGGTCCGTTTGCGCGGCAGCCGGCGCCGGGAACGCAGCGGCAAGCGCGAGACACAGGGTCGGCGTGTGCCGGATCAGGCCGCGTCGCGCGCTGGTGGCCTTGTCTGTGCAATCGGGCATGAGTCGATTCCGCTTCTGCGCGCCAGGCACGCCTGTTGATCGGGGACCTAACCGCGTCGGTTCACGGTCGTCAACGGCCGGTAACGACAAGCGGCGGGCCGACTTGAGGTGCCGCGCGCGCGTCGCCAGCCGGAATCGCACATCCGGTGAGCAATTTCACGAATCGTTTGCCGCCGGCACGGGCTTCCCGATGCCCGATCGAGGCTTATGATTGAGGATGCCGGCGCGATCTTCGCAAACGACGCAGGCTCGCGCCGGAACGATGAACCAACAGGAGAGCTTGAAAATGAAAATCGGGAAAACCGTGGGTATGAGCCTCGTCACAGGCGTGCTGCTCGCCGCCCTGGTCGGTTGCCAGAAGGAGGAAGGGCCGGCAGAAAAGGCCGGCAAGGAAGTCGACAAGGCGGTGGAGAAGCTCGGCGAGAAGGTCGAGAACGTGGGCGACAGCATCCAGGATGCGGCAAAGGGTGAAAAGAAGTAGCGCCGGTCTCGCCGTGTTTGCGCAGGCGCTGACGGACGCGGCCATCGGCAGCGGGATCGAATCGTGATCGCGGCCGACTTCTCCATGCTCGATCGCGTCGGCCTCAACCTGCAGGCCGTGTTCGACGTCGATGCGCTGCCCGACGCCATGCTGGCCCGTTTGCGCCAGTGCGGCCGGCCGGAACCGCGCTACCGCCAGCTCATCCTGATCGGCAACGCCGGGCCCGGGCTGTGGGCATCGGTGCAGGCCGGTGCGCCGGATACGGCGGACCCGATCGACGAATTCAGCATCCGCAGCGTGGCGCAATGGTTCGCCGCCCACTTCGGAGATTGTCCCCGGCATCGCCTCTATCCCGGGGAAGCATTCGTCGATCTCCAGGGCCTCGGCCAGCTCGCCGGCTGGCACCACCCCACGCCGTTCAAGGTCGGCATCCAGCAGGGCTGGGGCACCTGGTTCGCCTACCGCGTCGCACTGCTCGCGGACACCGCGCTGGCGCCCACCGACGCGCGGCACCGTCCGTCCCCCTGCGACACCTGCCGCGACACCCCCTGCATCCCCGCGTGCCCGGCCGGCGCGATGACCGACGGCGAGTTCTCCCTCGCCAGATGCATCGCCTACCGCCGCCAACCCGCCTCGCGCTGCGCTGCGACCTGCGTCGCGCGCCTCAGCTGCCCGGTCGGCACCGCCCACCGTTATACCGAGGAGCAGATCCGGCATGGGTATTCGAACTCGCTGAAGATGATCGAGTGGTACGCGGGAAGGGGCAGCGCGGGGAAGTGACGAGCAAGGGCCGGCGCTCGGGTAGCTCGCGGCCGAGAAGGCCAACCGGCCCCACGACTTAGTCGATGACGACGTTCACGGCATTCTCGCCAACCAGGCCGACAAGATCCTCATTCGACTCGATCACCCGGTCCGCCCCGACGGCCGCTACGCGACCGCAGCAGTCCGCGCCCTGGATAAAGGGAAACGGGGTCCCCCCGGTCCACCCGCCATCGCCAGCCAGATCATGGCGACCTCGCCGATGTTGCGACTCCCCGCGCATGTTGGAGACGGTGCTTTAGCGCGGGCGGGCGCCCCTGAGCTGAGGCGAGCGCCCGGGCCCCCCAGGCAGGCATCGGTTCGCTTCCGGAACTTCCGTCCGGCCATGACTTCACAGCAGGGTGTCGCCCCTGTTGAGCGGCTTCGAGGCGGCGAAGGCGGATCATGGCGCGAGAAATCGATCGCTGGAGCGCATCGGAAGTTTTCCCGATGTTCCCCACCCTGGTGTGGAAGGTTCAGCTCAAGGCCGGGCTTCGCGAAGCGATGGACGCGACGCTGCTCGCGGTGCTGCACGACATCAGGCGCAAGGAGCCGGCACTCGAACCCGGCCATGGATGGCAATCGGAGCAGGTCCTGCATCGACGTGCGGAATTCGGGGAGTTCGTCGCCTGCGTCGACAGCCTGGCGAAGGGCGTGCTGCGATTCCTGCGCGTGGGATGCGACGCCTTCGAGATCACGGGCTGCTGGGCCAACGTTCTTGCCCCGGGCGCGGAGCACAAGATGCACGCGCACCCGAACAACTTCCTGAGCGGTGTCTATTACCTGCGCACCCATCCGGGCGCCGACACCATCAACTTCCACGACCCCAGAGCCCAGAGCGCAATCATCCGGCCCCCGGTCGTCGAACTCACGGCCGAGAACACCGACCAGGTGGTGGTGAACGTCGGCAACGGCAGCTTGCTGATGTTTCCGTCATACCTGCAGCACTCCGTGGATACGAACCGGAGCGAAAAGGAACGGATCAGCATCAGCTTCAACATCATGCTCTCCGATTTCACCGAGAACGTGAGCAGGCCGCAGTGGTAGGGGGGTCGAGCGCGTCGACGACTATCGATGCGATGACAGAATCCCGAGCGGTGACGAGGTGGAGAGCGCATCCATCATTTGCATCTGCGGCACGCTGGCCACCTACCGGGCAAGCAAACGCTTGAGGACGTCCCGCTCCGTTTCGGCGATGCCGTCGACCTGCCTTTGAAACGCCCGCCGGCGTTCCTGAGAAGTCGCATGCAGGCGCTTCGCAGTGGACTCCGCCTGTTCCAGGGACTCTCTTTCCCTGTCTATCGACTGCATCTTCGACTTCAAGATGCGCACCTCCTTCCGAAGCGCACGAAGCGCCCGGGCGGACAATCCGTCGTTCTTCGCAATCTCGTCATAGAGCTCGATCATTTGATCGCTGAACTCGAGCCGTTGGCTCCACAAGGCGTCCGAACGCGCCTGCTTTTCGAGCAAGGCGGCAAGCGCCCTGCGCTCCTGATCCCAGACATGATCGTTCATGAGAGTGAGCAGCTGTTCGGATTTGTCCGCAACCTCCAGGTCTCCGTCATCGATGACGGCCTGCAGCCGTCTGCCGACTTCCGGATCGATTCCGGATTCTTCCGCGGTCCGCGCATCGTCGCTATCGCGCAATACCTTGAATAGCTGATCGAGGCCCTCTTGCCAGTCGATGGTGAAATCGATCCGCTGGATGCCGGCAAGGTGATAAGCAAACTTGTCGGCGATCCTCGTGCCGTCCAACTCGAGCGGGATCACCTGAATCTTGTATTCCATCGCCAGATGGAGCTCCTTGCATACCTCGTCGGACGCCATGGAGTGCCGGGAAACGACCAGGACGAAGACGGCAGCCCCGCGGATCGCCTGCACGATCTTCTGCGCCCACGGAGAACCGCCCGGGATGTCATCCGGCACGCTATCGAGCCAGATCAGATAGCCGGCATCCCGCAGGGCGCCAGCCAGACGACCTACGGTCTCTTCATCCTTGCGGCAATAGCTTATGAACAGGTAATCGGCCATGGTTGTGTAGCAAGCGCGGCACGGTCGCCAACCTGGGCGGCAAGCCATGCGGCGGTCGACGAAATACACCCGCGGCCGCTCGCCGCGCGTCGTGCCCTCAAGAGGACAGAGCCGCTCGGGGTTTAGGGGTTCCCGCGCTTGGATGCCGTTTCGGCACGAGCTTCCAATTCTCGAACAAGGGCAAGGGTCCCGCGTTGCCCACGTGATGAAATCGGTCCATGAAGGCCGGCGAAACAAGTCGAAGCCGGGGCCGTCGGCGTTGGAGCGATTGCCGAGCGCATCCACAGCGCCGGAGAAGTTGCCGGGCTCGACCCACTAGAGGGAATCGACGCGCAGCTGACGGATACCCCGGCGCCGCGGCTCGATCCGCTATTGGCCGCTTCGCTCAAGACAGGCGATCGCACGCAAGGCGAATGCGCCACCGGGAAGTTGCACGAGCTCATCCTCGGCGCCGGCAGAACAACTTGGGTGCGAATCGAGCCCGCGATGATCTGTCTCGATTCCGAGGACTCGGTACTGGAGGCCTGGGTCGCGGCGCAAGCCGCGCGAGGGTCGCAAAGCGAACAAGCGCTCGCCCACCGATAACTCGAGAATCCTTGCAGTTGCGGGCGGGGTGAGGTGCTGGTCCAGTCCGCCGTCGAAGCCGTCCGCGGGCGCTTCCCGGCGGCAAGGAAATTACCTGAAGTTGGTGAGGCGGAGTTCGGTCGGGCGGCGGGTTTGCGTTCGGCTGATCAGGGCTATCGGATCGCGCTCCCCATTGCACGTGACCGCAGGATGCCCTTGCATGCCCATTCGGCGTGGCCTATACACATTCCTTTCGGTGCGCGTTTTGCTTCGGCGCGATCGCAGGTCTCCCGGGCGCACAATGCGGCGTGGAGGCACGGAAAGTACCCATGGACAAACTCAAGCTTACCTACTTCGATTTTTCCGGCGGACGGGCGGAGCCCGCGCGGCTGGCCCTGCACATCGGCGGCATTCCGTTCGAGGACTTTCGTTTTGCGCCCGCCGATTTTGCCGAGATCCGCAAGACCACGCCGCTGAACCAGGTGCCGACCCTTCACGTCGATGACGTGCAGGTCACTCAGAGCGATGCGATTACGCGTTATGCGGGAAAGCTGGCCGGGCTTTACCCCGATGACGACCTGCAGGCCCTGTTCTGCGACGAAGTGATGGGCGCGCTCGAAGACGTCAACACAATGATCGGGGCGACCTTCGGAATGACAGGAGACGCACTGAAGAATGCCCGCGAGGCTTTGGTGGCGGAAGCATTGCCGCGGTATTTGCGATGGCTGCAGAATCAGCTTGAAGGCCACGGCGGAGAGTTCTTTGCAGACCAACGCATGACCGTCGCCGACCTCAAGGCCTTCGTCACCCTGCGCTGGCTCGGCTCCGGCAAGCTGGACCACATTCCGGCCGACCTGGTCGTGACCGTGGCGCCAAAGCTCGGTGCCTTTATCGACCGGATCGCCGGGATCCCCGCCATCGCGCGGTACTACAAGATGCGCGGCTCGTAGTGATCGATTGTCGCCGCTGGTGAATGGTCGACATTGGCTCCGGGCCATGAGTAATTCAGAGCCAGGCACCGGCCCGGTGCGAGCTTTCGCAAGCTTGCTCGTCTGCGCGCGGCGGGTCGTTTCGATCGGAATGCACCCGGTCGCGGACCGCTGCTCGCCGTCGCTCTTTCGGCCTCCTTGAGCACCTGGATCGGGGTCTCGTCCATGTGCATCACGTCATGGCCGAGCAGCAGACGGCCGATCTGCAAAGCGCTCAGCTCAGTGACAGGCAACCGGCGGCCTTGCAGCAGGTGAAGACGCATACCGACTTCAACGCCCTGGCGATGCGCACCTCGCTCGGCCGGGAAGGGCTTGAGCGCCAGGTGAAGGCCAAGGTCGGCCGTGTGATCCGGGAAGATGAAGAGAAGCGCGAGCGCGTCCAGGCGCAGGAGCAGAAGCCGATCGAGAAACAGCAGCCGAGGCGCGTGGCGCGGATTGCTTGGTCGGGTGGAGGCCGGAGCCGGGACCACCTCATGTCAATGTGGTATTTGGCGGGAATCTGCTGGAGGAGGCCCCGCGCGCAGGTGTCGGACAAGCCTCAACACCAGCAGCGGTTGTTGTTGCATTCCTCTTGCATGTCATTGGCGATGGCCTATGTTGAAGCAACGGAATGACTTGTGGCTTCTTGCGACCGCAGGAATCGCAGGAGGTATCGCCCGCAAGGGAAGCAGGGG
>JBFGZP010000079.1:0-11696 GCA_041586695.1 Thauera sp. | reverse complement strand
TCTCGGTCAGCAGCTCAATGGTACTCACGGTGGGACCTCTGCGCAGCGATCTGCAGGCAGGGGCCGGAGCGGCTTCTCTCCAGCGCCGCACCGCAGTCGATCTCGGGTTGGCGACAGCCGCAAGTAAGTGCCTTGCGGCCCGCCGCGTCAAGGGAGGAGTGCGCAGTTCGACCGCAAGGCGGGCGCGAACACCGGGCACGCGCCCGGCCGGCCCGCCGCTCGCGCTACGTCTCCTATCCGCCGCCCCCGGCCTCGCCGGCAGGCGCGCCGCGCTGTCGCCGCGCGGCGAGGCAGGCGGCCACCTCCTCGTCCTCGACCTGGTCGAAGCGACGATAGAACTGGCCGACCGCCATGAAACCGGGCGGCGCATGCAGGCACACGACCTCGTCGGCGTCGGCCTCGACCTTCGCCAGGCTGTCGGGTGCGGCCACCGGCACGGCGCAGATCAAGCGTTGCGGACCCTGCCGCCGAACGGCGTGCAGGGCGGCGATCATGGTCGCGCCGGTGGCGAGACCGTCATCGACAATGATCGTGATCCGCCCCTTCGCATCGATCGGCGGCGCGCCATCCGGCGAATACAGCGCCCGCCGCTGGCGCAGTTCCTCCAGGCGGCGCAGTTTCTCGGCATGCAGGTGGCCCTCGGACGCCTCGCCGCGATCGGAGATGAATGACCAGCCGCTCTCGTCGACCGCGCCCACGGCGTACTCCGGGTTCCATTTCGACCCCAGCTTGTGCACGAGGACGACGTCGAGCTCGCCCTGCAGCGCATCGGCCAGTGCCGCTCCCATCGGCACCGCACCCCGTGGAATGGCGAGCACGAGCGGATTCCTGCCGCGATAAGCCGACAGCGCGTCGGCCAGCTGGCGAGCCGCGTCGAGACGATCCTCGAAGATCATGATCTCCCTCCTTGCATTTTGACGCGCCCCGCCCTGCGCATCGCTCCCCTTTCTCCACCCTCGGCCGATGCAGGCTCAGGAGCGGCGTGCGTTCTTCGGCTGCAACAACTCGATCCTGAATTCCGGCTCGTAGGGCGGGACATTGCACTCGATGATGTCGGTCGGCGCGATGTCGAGCCGCACCCCCACCACGTCCACACGCACCGGCAGGCGGACGGTGCCGCGGTCGGCCAGGGTGACGGCGCGAATCTCCGCGGGCTGCCAGCGATCGAGGTAGGCGACCACCCTGAGCAGGGAATGACCGGTGTAGAGCACGTCGTCGACCACCACCAGGATACGGCCCTTCAGGTCCAGCGCCGCATGTCCGGCGTCTTCCGTGAGCCGGGTCTCGGGGTGCAGCAGCGTCAGGTCGTCTGCGTAGCGCTTGACGGCCAGGTCCATTCGCATGGGCGGCGCAAGGCCGTGGTCTTGCACCAGCGCCGCGGTCAGGCGTTCGGCCAGCGGCGCGCCACGGCGCAGGATGCCGATGACGGCGACGCGCTCGCGTCCGTGCAGCAAGGCGGCGACCCGGCGTGCCATTCCATCCATCACGGCATCGAGCTGGAGGGTATCGAAAAGACAGGTGCGCTTCCCTTCGGGTCGATCCATGTTCTCTCCGGCAAGAGCCGATCCGCTGTCCGGCATCAGCGCGGCACGCTATAAATAATGATGACGCACCATCCATACCCCCGCCACAAGCGAGGCTGGTGACTGAACCATAGTCGAGCCGGATGGGCATTCCAAACCGGCCGGGCGTGCGGCGAAAGTCGCCGGAGCAGCTTGGCAGGGGCCCGGCCCGGGCTCGAGGAGTGGACACATGACCGCAGCGAAACGCAGCAGCGTCACGGAACTCGCGCAGCGACAGATCGAGCTTCGCGAGGGGGATGCCCTCATCGTGGTCGACGTGCAGGGCGACTTCCTTCCCGGCGGGGCGCTCGGCGTGCCGGGGGGCGACGAGGTCGTCGCCGTGCTGAATCGCTACATCGGCCTGTTCGCGCGCCGCGAACTGCCCCTCGTCTTCACCCGCGACTGGCATCCGGCCAATCACTGCTCCTTCCAGCCTCAGGGCGGCCCGTGGCCGCCTCACTGCATTGCGAACAATGACGGCGCAGGCTTCGCGGCCGGTCTCGAGGTGCCGGCCGAAGCGAAGCTGGTGTCCAAGGCCACCGACCCGCAAGCGGACGCCTATTCCGGTTTCCAGGGCACCGACCTGGCCGCGTGGCTGCGTGACCGGGCTTGCCGCCGGCTATTCGTCGGCGGCCTGGCGACCGACTACTGCGTGCTCGAGACGGTGCGGGATGCGCTGGGCGAGGGCTTCGAGGTGCTGGTGCTGGGCGACGCCATCCGCGCCGTCAACGTGCAGGCGGACGACGGCAGCCGGGCGGAGGCGGAGATGCGCAGCCTCGGCGCCCGCCTCATCGACTTCGACATGATCGGCGGGGCGGCCCGATGAACGACGCCGGCAGCGCCCT
Source organism: Thauera sp. (assembly GCA_041586695.1). Lineage (GTDB taxonomy): Bacteria > Pseudomonadota > Gammaproteobacteria > Burkholderiales > Rhodocyclaceae > Thauera. Next base: position 9,289 of record JBFGZP010000079.1, on the reverse strand, counting down.
GCTCACCGACCTCTACGAACTCACGATGCTGCAGGCCTATTTCGACGAGGGCATGAACGAGCCGGCGGTGTTCGAGCTGTTCGTGCGCAAGCTGCCGGCGCAGCGCAATTTCCTCATGGTCGCGGGCATCGAGCAGGTGCTGGACTACCTGGAGCACCTGCATTTCAGCGCCGACGAACTGGCGTGGCTCGGCCGGACGGGTCGATTCCGGCCATCCTTCCTCGACTCCCTGCGCGCGTTTCGCTTCGACGGTGACGTCCATGCGATGCGGGAGGGCACGGTGTTCTTCCCGAACGAGCCGATCCTGCGCGTGGAAGCCGCGATCGGGCAGGCACAGTTCGTCGAGAGCCGCCTGATCAATCTGGTGAACTTCTCCTGCCTGGTCGCCGCCAAGGCCGCGCGTTGCGTGCTGGCGGCGCCGGGTCGGATGTTGGTGGACTTCGGCCTGCGCCGTGCCCACGGTGCCGAGGCCGGCCTGCTCGCTGCCCGCGCCAGCTACCTGGCGGGCTTCGCCGGCTCAGCCACGGTGCTGGCCGGACAGCGCTTCGACGTGCCGATCTTCGGCACCATGGCCCATTCTTACATCGAGGCGCACGACCTCGAGACCGAGGCCTTCGAGCGCTTCTCCGCATCCCATCCGGACAATGTCACCCTGCTGATCGACACCTACGATACCGAGGCTGCGGCGGCCAAGGTGGTGGCCCTCGCGCCGATCTTGCGCCGGCGCGGCGTGAAGCTCGTGGCAGTGCGCCTCGACAGCGGCGACCTGGCCGAGCACGCGCGCCGGGTCAGGGCCATCCTCGACGTCGGCGGGCTCGAAGACGTGCGCATCTTCGCCAGCGGCAGCCTCGACGAGCTGCGCATCGCGCAACTGCTGGCAGCGGGCGCGCCGATCGACGGTTTCGGCCTGGGAACGCACCTGAGCACCTCGGCCGATGCCCCCTACCTCGACTCCGCCTACAAGCTCGAGGAATACGCCGGCCAGCCGCGGCGCAAGCGCTCCGAGGGCAAGGCCACGTGGCCCGGGGCAAAACAGGTCTATCGCCTCCTCGGCGCGGACGGCAGGCTGGCACGCGACCAGGTCACCCTGGCCGACGAAGGCCGAAGTGACGCTGGCGAAGCCTTGCTGCAGCCGGTGATGCGGGGCGGACGACGGCTCACGGCGCCGGAAACCCTGCCTGCGCTGCGACGCCACGCCGCGGCCGAACTCGACCGCCTGCCCGAGCGCCTGCGCCGGCTGGAAGCGGCCGCGCCCGCGGACGTCTTTCCGGTCGAGATCTCGCCGCGGCTGCAGGCGCTGGCCCGGCAGCTCGACCAGCTTCCGCACTGAAGGCCCCACCCGGCGCCTTGCGCCGGCAAGCGCAATCAGAACGCGATCGCGACGCCGAAATGCAGTTCCAGGTTGCGCTCGCTGTGCCCGTAGGCGAGGTCGATCGCCAGCGGCCCGGCGGGACTGCGCCAGCGCGCACCGACGCCATAGCCGGTGCGCAGGTCGAAATCCTCGCGCGTATCTGCGGCGTCGCCCGCATCGACGAATACCGCCGCACCCCATTCGGGCTTGAGCCAGTGCACATACTCGGCGCTGGCGACGCCGAGGTAGCGTCCGCCGACCACCGCGTCGCCCTCGGCCACGCCCAGGCTCTGGTAGCCGTAGCCACGCACCGTCTGCGAGCCGCCGGTGCGGAAGAGGAAATCCTGCGGGATGCCGTCGCGGCTCGGTGCCAGCGTGACGCCGCCCTCGGCGCGAACGATGAAGACGTCGCGCTCGGCAACCGGCTGGTAATGCACGTAGCGCGAGTAAAGGCGCACGAAATCCTGGTCGGCGAGCGCGATCGCCGCGCCGCCGCCGATCTGGAACTCGAGCACGTAGCCGTCGCGCGGGTCGAGCAGGTCATTGACCTCGCGCCGGATCCACGTCCAGTTCGCGGTGAGCGCATTCTGCGTGCGCACTTCCGCGCCGTCGGGCTCCAGCTTCTCGTGCTGCAGACGCAGGGCGATCTGGGTCTCGATGTTGCCGCGCACGCGGCTGCGCGCGGCGCCGATCGCCTGGGTGCTGATCTTCAACCCCTCCAGATCGCTGCGGTCGATCAGCGCACCGAAGCTGTAGCGGTGGCCCGCCTCCTCGGGCGGCAGGAAGACGTCGGCGTAGGCAGACTGGCGCCGCTGCTCGATGCGCAGGCCGGTGCTGAACTCCCAGCCGCGACGAAAGATGTTGAGGTCGCGGTAGTTGGTCTCGACCCGGTAGCCGGTGTTGGTGGAGAAGCCGACGCCGAAACCGACGCGCTTGGGCAAGGCCTCGGACACCTGCACCCGCACCGGCACGGCCGCGGCGAGCGCGGGGTCGCGTTCGATGTCCACGATCACCGAGGCGAAATGCGGCGTGTTCTGCAGCCCGCTCTGGAATGCGAGCAAGGCCTCGCGGTCGTAAGGGACTCCGACCGCGAGCGTGCTGTAGCGCTCGACCAGGTCGGCCGGCAGCTCTCGCAGGCCGCTGACCTGCAGCGGCCCGAGATAGAAGGTCGGACCGCTGTCGACCGTGATCGACAGGCGCACGCTCGCCGCATCCGGGTCCACCTCCGCGCGGCTGCTGACGATGCGCGCGGCGGCATAACGTTGCGCACTCACTGCGTCGAGCAGACGCTGCTTGGCGCCGTCCCAGGTGGCCTGGCGGAAGGGCTCGCCCTCGCGCAGCCCCCACTCGGCGCGCAAGGCGTCGAGATGGGTCGGGTCATCGCTGCGCCCCTGCGCAATCTCGCCCTCGAAGCGGAGGTCGACCGCAGCGATCTTCGACTGCTTGCCGGGCTCGACCTTCAGCGTCCAGCGCCCTGCCTCGCTGCGATCGAAGCGGACCTCGGAGCTGAAGTAGCCTTCGGTGGCGAGCAGATCGGAGACCTCGCGCCGCGTCCGTCGCGCCATCGCGCTCTGGTCGGCGACGGCCTCGGGCAGCGTCACATCCTCCCTGGCGAGCAGGCGCACATGGCGCTCGAGCAGGGGGCGAACGGAATCCGGCGCCTGCAGTTCGACCTCGAGCGGCTGCTGCGCCGCCGCGGCCGACACCCAGAGCGCGAGCAGCACCGCCGCGAGGCTGCGCCCTGCGCCGGCACGGACCAGACCGGAGCCGGAGGGTCCCATCCGCAGCTCAGTCACCCTTGTGGTAGCCGGTGACGCGATCGACCTCGTTCTTCGAGCCGAGAATCACCGGGACGCGTTGATGCAGGCGCTCCGGTGCCACGTCGAGGATGCGCTCGCGGCCGGTCGTGGCTGCACCACCGGCCTGCTCCACCAGCATCGCCATCGGGTTGGCCTCGTACATGAGGCGCAGCTTGCCGCCCTTGTCGCGGCACTTCTCGTCGATCGGATACATGAAGATGCCGCCGCGAGTGAGGATGCGATGGACGTCGGCAACCATCGAGGCCACCCAGCGCATGTTGAAATCCTTGCCGCGCGGCCCGGTCCTGCCCTGCTGCATCTCGTCCACGTAGCGCTTCACCGGCTCTTCCCAGAAACGCGCGTTCGAAGCGTTGATGGCGAACTCCTGTGTGTCGGGCGGAATCGTCATGAAGGGCTGGGTGTAGACGAAGCTGCCCATCTCGCGGTCGAGGGTGAAGCCGTGCACACCGTTGCCCACCGTGAGCATGAACTGGGTCGAGGGGCCATATACCGCGTAGCCGGCTGCCACCTGTTCGCTGCCACGCTGCAAGAAGCTGCGCTCGTCCGGCTCGCTGGCGCCGGGCGGGTTGCGCAGCACGGAGAAGATCGTCCCCACCGAGATGTTGACGTCGATGTTGGAGGAGCCATCGAGCGGATCGAACAGCAGCAGGTAGCCGCCCTTCGGGTAGTCGAAGGGGATCTGGTGCACCGTTTCGACCTCTTCCGAGGCCATCGCCGCCAGGTGTCCGCCCCACTCGTTGGCCTGCAGCAGGATCTCGTTGGCGAGGACGTCGAGCTTCTTCTGCGCCTCACCCTGGACGTTGTCGGTGCCCGCCTCGCCCAGCACGCCGGCGAGTGCTCCCTTGGAAACCGTGACGCTGATCGCCTTGACCGCGCGGGCCACGACCTCGATCAGGAGGCGCAGATCGGCGCTGATGCGGCCCGCCCGCTGCTGCTCGATCAGGAACTGGGTGAGGGTGACGCGACGCATGAATTGGCTCCTGGACTCGATGAGAGGATTTGAGAGGACGAATTATCCCGCTTCCGCCGCCCGAGCGCACGCGGCATCGCGCAAGCACCTGCCCCGCCATCGTGCGCGAGCGTATATCATCGCCGCTCGAGGCCGCTGCCGGATTCCGCGCCGGTGCGGAACCCCGCGCCGCCCCGCTTTCGATCCGGCGCATCCATCGCCACCTGAGCAGTTCGCAGCTTATGCACGTCATGGTTCTCGGCGCGGGTCTTTCCGGCGTCTGCACCGCCTGGTACCTCCTGCAGGCGGGTTTCGATGTCAGCGTCGTCGATCGCCAGCCCGAGTCCGGGCTGGAGACGAGCTATGCCAACGGCGGGCAGATCTCCATCAGCCACCCCGAACCGTGGGCCAACCCGTCCACCCCCTGGCTCATCCTGCGCTCGCTGGGGCGGGATGATGCACCGCTGAAGTTCCGCCCTACCGCCGACCCGGCGCAATGGCGCTGGGCCCTGCGCTTCCTCGGCGAGTGCCTGCCCTGGCGCGCACGCCGCAACACCGAGGCGATCGCGTCCCTGGCGGCATACAGCGGCGAGCGCCTGCGTGCCCTGCGCGAAGAGACGCGCCTGGCATACGACCAACTCGAGCGCGGCATCCTGCACCTGTTCTTTTCCGACGCGGAGTTCGCCCACGCGGCGAGACGCGCCGACCTGCTCGCGCGCTTCGGAATCGAGGCCCGGGTGTGCGATGCCGAGCAGTGCATCGCCATCGAGCCGGCGCTGTCGGCCCAGCGGGGCAAGCTGGCAGGCGGGCTTTATGCGCCCGCCGACGAGTCGGGCGACGCCTTCCGTTTCACCCAGGAGCTCACCGCCCTGCTGCTGGCACGCGGCGTGAGCTTTCATCATCGGACCACGATCCGCCGACTCTCGCATACTGGCGGGCTGATCAGCGGCGTCGAGGTACGCGACGCCGAAGGTCGCAGCGGCATGCTCGCCGCCGACGCGTTCGTGGTTTGCCTGGGCAGCTACAGCCCGCGCCTGGTCGCGCCGCTCGGCGAAAAGCTGCCGATCTATCCGGTGAAGGGCTATTCGGTGACGGCGCCGATCGCCGACGCCTCGAAAGCGCCGGAGGTGAGCCTGACCGACGAGTCACGCCGCATCGTGTGCTCCCGTCTGGGCAACCGCCTGCGCATCGCCGGCACGGCCGAGCTCAACGGCTTCGACACCAGCATCCGGCCGGAACGAATTCGGGCGATCACCGATTGGGTGGAGAACCGGTTCCCCGGTGCGATCGATGCGACGCAGATCAGCCCCTGGGCCGGGCTGCGGCCGGCAACGCCGGGCAATCTGCCCATCATCGGCAAGGGGCGAGGGGTCAATTTGTGGCTCAACACCGGCCACGGCACCCTGGGATGGACGCTGGCCTGCGGCTCGGCCGCCGCGCTGGCCGAACTGATGAGCGGGCGTCGTCCGCCGCCGCACTTTCCCTTTCGTCACCCACACTGAGGACGGGGGCCGAGCCGTCCGCGCAGTTGCGGGCCAATCAAGTGCCGGTGTGCTCCACGCTCAGCGTCGCGCAGCCCGCGACGGCAGCATCCTCACCCTGCGGACGCGGCCGCAGGGTGCCGCTATCGACATCGAAACCGATGCTTTGCAGATGGAACGCGAGCGCGGCATCCATGCCATTGGTGTGGTTGTCGAACCAGGCAGGAAGCTCCTCCACGAGCCGGCGCCCGAGGAACATGTCGCCCTTGGCCACGCGCTTGCGGATGTCGTGCAGCACGACCAGCACGCGCTCATGCTCCGCACGGTGGCAGGCGGGAAAGTCCACCGCCTCCATCCAGCGGTTTTCCTGCGCGAAGTGCGCCTCGGTGTGCGCGACGAAGGCGTCGAGCGCGTCGAGGAAGCCCTCGGTCGGCGCATTGGCGACGGCGTTGAAGAGATCGACGAACTCCCTGTGCGTGGCGTCCATCGGCCCGAGGCCGTTCTCGAGCGCCTCGGTCCACTTCAGGCCCGGCACGGCCGGCATGCTATTTCACCACCTTGAGGTGACCGCCGCGGGGCCGGGGCGGCTTGTCGTCACCGTCGGGGGCATCGCCCGGCGCCTCGGCGGGAGACTGCGCGGAAGACGCGTCCGACATGTCCTCCGCCTCGTCGGCCTGCTCGTCCCCGGCCTCGATCGGCTCCGGCTCGAAGGCCATCCCCTGGCCGTTCTCGCGCGCATAGACGGCGATGACGTTGGCAATGGGGACGACGAGCGAATGGGCCGAGCCGTTGAAGCGGGCCTGGAAGGTGATGAAATCGTTGGCAATCGACAACTGGCCCGTCGCATCCGGGGCGATGTTGAGCACGATCTGGCCGTCGCGGTCGTAGCCCGCGGGCACGCGAGTCTGGGCGTCGACGCGGGCCGCCAGGTAGGGCGTGAATCCCTGGTCGACGCACCATTCCCAGATTGCGCGGATCAGATACGGCTTGGTTGAAACTGTGGTCATTCAAATTCCCGTCGGGATGCACCGGCGGGCGGCGTGCCCGGGGTGCATCCGGTTTCCGACTCAGCGCCGCATCACCTTCTCTGAAGGCGTCAGCGCATCGATGAAGCCTTGCCGGCTGAAAATGCGTTCGGCGTATTTCATCAGCGGCACGGCCGCCTTCGGCAGCTCGATGCCGTAGTGCTCGAGGCGCCACAGCAGCGGCGCGATCGCCACGTCCAGCATCGAGAATTCGTCGCCGAGCATGAACTTCTGCTTGGTGAAGATCGGCGAGAGCTGGGTCAGGTGGTCGCGCACGTGGGCGCGGGTCTTGTCCACGCCCTTCTGGTTCGCCTCGAGCGCCTCGATGTGGGCGAACAGCTCGTGCTCGAAGGTATGCAGCAGTTGTCGGGCGCGGGCGCGCATGATCGGGTCGGCCGGCATCAGCTGCGGATGCGGAAAGCGCTCGTCGATGTACTCGTTGATGATGTTGGACTCGTAGAGGACGAGGTCCCGATCGACCAGCACCGGCACCCGGTTGTATGGGTTGATGATGGCGATGTCTTCGGGCTTGTTGTAGAGGTCGACGTCAATGACCTCGAAATCCATGCCCTTTTCAAAGAGGACGATCCGGCAGCGGTGACTGAAAGGATCGGTCGTGCCGGAATAAAGGTTCATCATGGTGTTGCCACTCCGGAATACAAAAGCAAAATCGCACCACGCGAAGACGCGTGGTGCGTTAGGGGTCGGACTGCGTCACCGGCCCGCGAGGGCCAATGCGCCATCGATCAATGGATGTCCTTCCAGTAGTTCTTCTTCAGTGCGTAGGCGAGCACGAACAGCCCGGCAAGGAAGATCAGCACAACGACACCGATCGCCTTGCGCTTCTCGGCCACCGGCTCGCCCATCCACACCATGAAGGACACCAGGTCGGCCATGGCCTGGTCGTACTCCTGCGCGGACAGCTTGCCGGGTTTGGCGAGTTCAAGCTCCACCGCCTTGGTGCCATCACCATGATCGGTCACCTTCGCCACCTGCTCGCCCTGCAGTTCCCACAGAACGTGGGGCATGCCGACGTTGGCGAAGATCGCGTTGTTCCAGCCGGTTGGCCGCGCTTCGTCACGGTAGAAACTGCGCAGGTAGGTGTACAGCCAGTCCGCGCCGCTGCCGAACTCGGAGGCGCGCGCACGCGCGATCACGGTGAGGTCCGGCGGCGCCTTGCCGAACCAGACCTTGCTCTCGTCGCGAGGCATGGCGACCGTCATCAGGTCACCCACCTTCTCGCCGGTGAACAACAGGTTGTCGCGAATCATCTGATCCGACAGGCCGATGTTCTGCAACTGGTTATAGCGCACCGAAGACGCGCCATGGCAGTTCAGGCAATAGTTCACGAACAGCTTGGCACCATGCTGCAGGGACGCCGGCTCGGTACTTACCGGCGCCTTGTCCAGGTGCAGGACATCACCGGCAGCCAGGGCGACCGCGGGGGCGAACAATACGACTGCCGCTACCCGCTTGATGAAGTTGATCACGCGCATGTTCATTTGAAAGTCACCCTTTCCGGTTCGGGTTTGCACTTGTCGAGCTTGCTGTACCACGGCATCAGCAGGAAGAAGGCGAAGTACAACACCGAGCAGATCTGCGACACCAGCGTACGACCCGGAGTCGGGGGCAGGACGCCCAGGTAACCCAGGATGAAGAAGCACACTACGAAGATCACCACGGCGGCCTTGAAGATCGGGCCCTTGTAGCGCATCGACTTCACCGGGCTGCGATCGAGCCACGGCAGGAAGGCGATGATCACCACCGACGCACCCATCGCCACCACGCCCCAGAACTTCGCATCGAGGCCGAACAAGGGGTAGGTCACCGCGCGCAGCACCGAGTAGAACGGCGTGAAGTACCACACCGGCGCGATGTGCGGCGGCGTCTGCAGCGGATCGGCAGGCAGGAAGTTGTTGAACTCGAGGAAGTAGCCGCCGCCTTCGGGCGCGAAGAACACGACCGCGCTGAAGAAGAACAGGAAGGCCACCACGCCGGCGACGTCCTTCACCGTGTAGTAGGGGTGGAAGGGAATGCCGTCGAGCGGAATGCCCTTGGCGTCCTTCTTCTTCTTGATCTCGACCCCGTCCGGGTTGTTGGAGCCGACTTCGTGCAGCGCGACGATGTGCGCCAGAACGAGGCCGATCAGCACCAGCGGCACGGCGATGACGTGGAAGGAGAAGAAGCGGTTCAGCGTGGCGTCGGAGACGACGAAGTCGCCGCGGATGACCAGCGACAGGTCCGGCCCGATGATCGGGATCGCCGAGAACAGGTTCACGATCACCTGCGCGCCCCAGTAGGACATCTGACCCCACGGCAGCAGGTAGCCCATGAAGGCCTCGGCCATCAGCACCAGGAAGATCAGCGTGCCGAAGATCCAGATCAGTTCGCGGGGCTTGCGGTACGAACCGTAGAGCAGGCCGCGGAACATGTGCAGGTAGACGACGACGAAGAAGGCCGAGGCGCCGGTGGAGTGCAGGTAGCGGATCAGCCAGCCACCCGGCACTTCGCGCATGATGTATTCGACGCTGGCGAAGGCGACCGGCACGCCGGCGGCGTTCAGCGTCGCGTCCGGCTTGTAGTGCATCACCAGGAAGATGCCGGTGACGATCTGGATCACCAGCACCAGCAGGGCGAGCGAACCGAAGAAGTACCAGAAGTTG
>JBFGZP010000078.1:0-11797 GCA_041586695.1 Thauera sp. | reverse complement strand
GCCAAGACCGGCGAGAAGCTGTGGAAGTACGAGCACCGCCTGCCCGACGGCATCATGCCCTGCTGCGACGTGATCAACCGCGGCGCCGCGATTTTCGGCAACCTGGTGATCTTCGGCACGCTCGACGCCCAGCTCGTCGCCCTCGACAAGGACACCGGCAAGGTCGTGTGGCGCGACAAGATCGGCGACTACAAGGCCGGCTATTCGATGACCGCCGCGCCCCAGATCGTCAAGGGCATGCTCATCACCGGCAACTCCGGGGGCGAGTTCGGCGTCGTCGGGCGCGTCGATGCGCGCGATCCGATGACAGGCAAGATGATCTGGACCCGTCCGGTGGTCGAAGGCCACATGGGCTACAAGTACGACAAGGACGGCAAGGAGATCGAGAACGGCATCTCCGGCACCACCAACGCCACCTGGCCGGGCGACCTGTGGAAGACCGGTGGTGCCGCGACCTGGCAGGCCGCCTACTACGATCCGGATGTCGACCTGATCTTCATCGGCACCGGCAACCCGTCGCCGTGGAACTCCTGGCTGCGTCCGGGCGACAACCTCTATTCGTCCTCGACCGTGGCGATCAATCCGGAAACCGGCAAGATCGTGTGGCATTACCAGACCACGCCGCACGACGGCTGGGATTTCGATGGCGTGAACGAGTTCATCTCCTTCGAGTACAAGGATCCCAAGACCGGCAGCGTGGTGAAGGCGGGTGGCAAGGCCGACCGCAACGGCTTCTTCTTCGTCAATGACCGGACCAACGGCAAACTGCTCAACGCCTTCCCGTTCGTCAATCGCATCGACTGGGCCAAGAGCATCGACCTCCAGACCGGGCGCCCGATCTACAACGAGGACGCGCGTCCGGGGAATCCCTTCGTCGAAGGCGTCGGCGAAGACAAGAAGGGCAAGGTGGTGTTCAACGCGCCGTCCTTCCTCGGTGGCAAGAACCAGATGCCGATGGCCTTCAGCCCCGACACCGGCTACTTCTACGTGCCTGCCAACGAGTGGGGCATGGACATCTGGAACGAGCCGGTTTCCTACAAGCGCGGCGCCGCCTACCTCGGCGCAGGCTTCACCATCAAGCCGCTGAACGAGGACTACATCGGTGCGCTGCGTGCGGTCGACCCGGTCAACGGCAAGATCGTGTGGGAGGTCAAGAACAACGCGCCGCTGTGGGGCGGGGTCATGACGACGGCCGGCAACCTGGTGTTCTACGGTACGCCCGAGGGCTACATCAAGGCGATCAATGCGACCACGGGCGAGGAGGTGTGGCAGTTCCAGACCGGTTCGGGCGTGATCGCGCCGCCGGTGTCCTGGGAAGAGAATGGCGAGCAGTACGTCGCCGTGGTGTCGGGCTGGGGCGGCGCCGTGCCCTTGTGGGGCGGCGACGTGGCCAAGCGGGTGAACATGCTCGAGCAGGGTGGCTCGGTGTGGGTGTTCAAGCTGCACAAGTCCTGAGCGATTCGGGCCTTGTCAGAGGCCGGCGCCCGATCGTCGCGAACGGGCGCCGGCAACGGTTTGCAACGAGGGAGTGAAGAAATGAAGAACTATCAGACTTTTTCCGCCATTCTGGCGCTTTGCCTGCCGTTGGTGGCGCAGGCGGATCCGCGCCAGGACGAGGCAATGATCAAGCTCGCCACTAACAGCGGATGCCTGACCTGTCACGGGGTCGACGCGGCCAAGCCGGGACCCGATGGCCTGGCACCGGTTGGCCCGGCCTGGTCCGATGTGGCCGCGCAATATGCGGGCAAGCCGGGGGCGGCGGAGTTCCTCACGCGTGTCGTGCTGGAGGGCTCCAATCCGTACAGCAGTCATTGGAAGGGCAAGGTGAGCGGCCTGGCGATGCCGCCGAACGCAGTGGCGATCTCCGAGACTGATGCGCGCTCGCTGGTGTTCTGGATCCTCGCGATGAAGCGCTGACGCGCACCGGTCTGCCGATCTCCTCCGCAAAGTCCCTTCGATCTCGACAGGGCTTTCGACGGCTTCCGGCGCCTGCGGGCGCCGTTTTTTTTTGTGCGCGTTCCGTTCGGAGTCGGGCGGCCGCCAACAGGCCGTGGCGGTCAGGCGCCGGGGGCCGGATGGCAAATCCAGGCGGGATCCGTGCTCCGGCCTGTTCCGTATCGGAACAAGAAGAACGTTCCGCAGCGATACGTGATCGCTGCGGAACGTGGCGTCGCAAGTTCAGGGGACAGCGTGAGTCAGTCCGTGAGCGGCGAAGATGCGCGAGAGTTCGCCGGAGCGCTGAAGGTCCTGCAGCGCGGCGGCGAGCGCGTCGGCAAGTTGCGGGTGGTCGGCCTTGACCGCCATTCCAAGCGGCCAGCTGCTGACGCGCATTTCCGGGATGGACAAGGCGTCGAGTGCCCAGCCGCTGGCGTCGCCGACGGCCGCTTCGAGCGCTGTCCGCGTTCCCAGCACCGCGCTGATCTCGCCACGCTTCATCGCCGCGATGGCCGCGGCGATGGTCGGGAAATGCACGACGTTTTCGCGCAGCCGGCCGTTGAGGACGTGGAGCAGGAAGTCGCTGGCGTGGGTATCGAGTTCGGCGCCGATCTTCTCCTGCGTAAACACTTCGAAGGCGACAGCCGCCGAGCCGGCCGGAGCCGGTACCCGGGTCGTGTCACGCACCATCGCCATGGTCTCGAGGTGGTAGGGGCCGAAGATGCGCACCTGCTCGTTCTGCGCGGCGAAGGCGCGGTCGACCGGCACGTGCAGCATCACGTCCGCCGGCTTGGTGCCGAGGTAGTGGCCGCGCCAGACCATGTTGCGCAGGTCGTCGCCCATGTTCTCGTCGGCGACGAACTCGACCACCTGCGGCTGCAGGCCGAGGCGCTCGGCGAGCGCCCGGCCGATCGCCACGTCGACACCCTTGCCTGCCGCCGAGTAGGGCGGGTAGTCCGCATAGACGGCGATGCGCAGCGCGCCGGGCTGCTGCACCTCGAGCTGCGCCGCCGCGTGCGCGGGCAGCAGCGAGGCGGCAATCAGCGCGCCGGCAGCGCACAGGAAGCGGCGGCGGTCACTGCTGCTCATAGACGGTCTCCAGCCAGGCGCGGATCGCCCACATCGCTTCCTGCGACAGCGAGCCCTCGAAGGGCGGCATGTAGACCGCGCCGTTGCGGGTCACGCCGTTGCGCACGCGGCCGATGTAGTACTCGTCCATGTCGGGCGTATGCTCGAGGTAGCGCAGGTCGGGCGCGATGCCGCCCGATACCGCACCGAGGCCGTGGCAGCGGGCACAGTTCTGGTTGAAGGCCGAGTCGCCGATGGCGATGGCCTCGGCGTTGCCCTTGTAGGGGTTCTCGATGCGCCACTCCGCGCCGAGCTGCTGTAGCGACTTGGTGTCGACGGCCTGCGGGGTGACGTCGCCGTGCGCCTGGACAAGGCCTGCCGCCAGCAGCAGCGCGCTGCCGAAGGCGAGGCGTGCAAGGCTGCGGGCCGCGGTCTGATTCGATGTCGTATTCTTCATTTGTGATGTCCTCCTGCGGTGATTGGCTTGGTGTGTCGCTTCCGGATCGATCCGGACGAGGATCTAACTGCAAAGCCTGTGCCATCATAGGAGAAATGCGGCCTGCACGGCGCTGGCCGGCCGGCGAATGTCGAATGCTGGCAGGAAAAATGCTTCTCCTTGCGTGCCCGGGCAAGCGCGAATTGTATCGAAGCGCATCAAGTGCTACGTTTCGCATCGGGGCAGGGAAAATTCGAAACGACCGGGCACGTATCCGGTCGACTGGAGATAGTGGAGACAATGGCCGGACTATCCATACAGGAGCCGGGGCGCGAGCGTCGGATCGACTTGGCGCGAAGCCGCTTCTTCGATGAGGGCCTGTGCCCGGAGGAGGGCGTCAAGCCCTTGATCCTAGGCTCGTGGCAGCGCTGTCGCAAGGCCGGCCTGCAGCCCGGCAGCCGGGCGGCGCTGGACAGTGTCGGGCGCGCGAAACTGTCCGAGGCACGCGAGCGAAGCGCCTACATGCTCGAGCAGGCCAGCGGCGTCATGGAGCACGTGTTCGAGCAGATTCGCGCCTCGGGCAGCATGGTCATCCTTTCCGACCCCGCCGGCCTCATCATCCACAGCCTGGGTGACCCCGACTTCGTCGATCGCGCCAATCGCGTCACCCTGCAGCCGGGCGCATGCTGGAGCGAGACTTCGCGCGGCACCAACGCGATCGGCACCGCAATCCTCGAACGCGCCTGCGTCGAAGTGCTCGGTCCCGAGCACTATCTCGACCACAACGGCTTCCTGGCCTGTACGGCCGCGCCGATCTTCGGCGCGAAGGGCGAGCTGTCGGGCGTCCTCGATATCTCTGCGGATCACCGCGCCTACCAGCGCCATACCCTGGGCCTGGTGAGGCTGTCGGTGCAGTTGCTCGAAAAGCGGCTGTTCGAGATGGAGTTCTCGAACCAGATCCTGATCGCCTTCCATTCCAGGCCGGAGTACGTGGGCAGTCTGCAGGAAGCGATGGTCGCGGTGAGCCCGGAAGGCTGCATCGTCGGCGCCAACACGGCGGCGCGCGACTGGCTTGCGCGCCGCGCCACCGACGGCGAGGGCGCGACCATTGCCGACCTGTTCAGGCAGGGGCTCGGCGCCCTGCTCGATCGCGCCGCCGCGGCGAGCAACGCCTTGCTCAGGATCGACCTGCGCCAAGGGGGCGAGCTGTACCTGCAGGTGAGGTCCTTGCGGCCGATGCTGGTGCCGACGGCTTGCGCCGAAGCGGCGCCGCGCAAGGCGCGCGCGAACGACGACCCGCTCCGTCCGGATGGCGGCAGCGCGAAGCGCAAGGTCACGCTCGAATGCCTCGCCACCGGCGATGCCGCGATCGAGCGCGCGCTAGATCGCGCAAGACGCATCCAGGGCAAGGACATCCCGCTGCTGATCCAAGGCGAATCCGGTGTGGGCAAGGAGCTTTTCGCCCAGGCTTTCCACAACAGCGGCCCACGCGCCGATGCGCCCTTCGTGGCGCTCAACTGTGCGGCCGTGCCAGAGAGCCTGATCGAATCCGAGCTGTTCGGTTATGTCGGTGGCGCCTTTACCGGCGCACGGCGCGAGGGCGCGATCGGCAAGATCCAGCAGGCGCACGGCGGCACGCTCTTCCTCGACGAGATCGGCGACATGCCGCTCGGCATGCAGGCGCGGCTGCTGCGCGTGCTGCAGGAGCGCTGCGTCACGCCGGTGGGCTCGGCGAAGTCGATCCCGGTGGATTTCTCTCTCGTGTGCGCCACCCATCGGGTGCTGCGCGATGCGGTGGCGCGGGGCGAGTTTCGCGAGGATCTCTACTATCGTGTAAACAGTCTCACGGTGTCGGTGCCGCCGCTGCGCGAGCGCAGCGACATTCGCGGAATCGTGCAGTGCATCCTCGAGACGGAGGCGCGCGATGCCGATGTTGAGGGTGTGGTAATCGGCGACGAGGTCATGTGCTTCATCGAGCAGTACGCCTGGCCGGGCAACGTGCGCCAGCTGCAAAACGTGCTGCGCGTCGCCGTCGCCCTGCTTGATCGCGACGAGCGCGAGATCCACTCGGCACACCTGCCCGAGGAGTTGTTCGTCGCCGATCCGGCCGATAGCGAGGTCAAGCGCGGGTCGTCCGCGGTGGAACTGCCCGACCCCGCTTCGATACTCAACACGCCCGTGGGGGCGGGCGGCAGGAGGCTCGACCAGCTCGAGATCGATGCCATCGAGAAGGTGATGCGCGAGGTCGGCGGAAACCTGTCGGCGGCGGCGCGCTATCTTGGCGTTAGCCGAAACCGGCTCTACCGCAAACTCGGCCGGCTGAACTAGGTCTGTGGTGGGCACTACCGTGCTTTTCTGGCACGGTGCCTGCTTAGATGTTGTTGCTTTTCCCTTTGTAGAACATAGGAAAGAGGAGACGATCGATGTGGAAGGCACTGCACATTGATCCCGCGAAGTGCACCGGCTGTCTGCAATGCGAGATGGCCTGTTCCTACGAGCACACCGGGGTCATCAATCCGAGCAAGTCACTCATCAAGGTGTTCAACTTCGAGCACGAGGGCCGCAAGGTGCCCTACACCTGCACGCAGTGCACCGAGGCCTGGTGCCTGAATGCCTGTCCGGTCGACGCCATTCGCATCGATCTGAGCACCGGCGCGAAGATGGTGTTCGAGGACACCTGTGTCGGCTGCAAGGTGTGCACCATCGCCTGCCCGTTCGGCACGATCAACTACAACCAGGATACCGGCAAGGTGCAGAAGTGCGACCTGTGCGAGGGCGATCCCGCCTGCGCGAAGGCCTGTCCCACCGACGCGATCACGTATGTGGATGCGGACTGGACCGGCCTCGACAGGATGCGTGCCTGGGCCGCCAAGGCCAACACACCGGCCTCGGCCGCCTGAAGGAGGAGACGTCATGGGATGGAATCGAAAGCTCCTGCGGGTAAACCTCAGCGCAGGGACATGTACCGAAGAGCCCCTCAACATGCAGTGGGCGCAGGATTACCTGGGCTCGCGCGGTCTGGCGAGCAAGTATCTGACATCGGAGATCGACCCCAAGGTCGATCCGCTGTCGGCGGACAACAAGATGATCATGTCCACCGGTCCGCTGACCGGCACCATGGCCTCCACCGGCGGGCGTTATACGGTGGTGACGAAGGGGCCGCTGACCGGTGCGATCGCGTGCTCGAACTCGGGCGGCTTCTTCGGCGCCGAGCTCAAGTTCGCCGGCTGGGACATGATCATCTTCGAGGGCAAGTCGGCCAAGCCGGTCTATCTCTACCTCGAGAACGAAAAGGCCGAATTGCGCGACGCCGCGCATCTTTGGGGCCGGAGTTGCTGGGAGACCGAGGAGACGATCAAGGAAGAGCTGCAGGACCCGCTCGTGCGCGTTTGTTCGATCGGCGTCTCGGGCGAGAACGAGGTCTTGTACGCGTGCATCGTCAATGACCTTCACCGCGCGGCCGGACGCTCGGGCGTCGGCGCGGTGATGGGCTCCAAGAACCTCAAGGCGGTGGCTCTCCGGGGTACGCGCGGAATGTCCGGCATCAAGGATTTCGGCGCCTTCCTCAAGGCCACCGAGGCTGGCAAGAAGGTGCTGGCGGACAATGCGGTCACCGGCGAGGGGCTGCCGAAATACGGCACCCAGGTGCTGATGAACGTCATCAACGAGATCGGTGCGCTGCCCACGCGGAACCATCGCGACGTACAGTTCGAGGACGCCTCCAAGATCTCGGCCGAGGCGATGCACGAGAAGCGGGAGTCCGACGGCAAGTCCCAGCTGGTGACCAACGCGGCGTGCTTCGCCTGCACCATCGCCTGTGGCCGCATCTCGGAGATCGACAAGGGGCACTTCACGGTCAAGAACAGCCCGAAGTACTGGGGCGCCACCGGTGGTCTCGAGTACGAGGCGGCCTGGGCGCTCGGTGCGGCCAACGGCGTGGGCGACATCGAGGCCCTTCAGTATGCCAACATGATCTGCAACGAGCAGGGTATGGACCCGATCTCCTTCGGTGCCACCGTCGGCGCGGCCATGGACCTGTACGAACTCGGCGTGCTTACCAAGGAGCAGATCGGCATGGAGGCGCCGTTCGGGTCCGCCGAGGCGTTGGCGAAACTGGTGGAGATGACCGCGCTGGGTGAGGGCTTCGGCAAGGAGCTCGGCCTCGGTTCGAAGCGCCTGTGCGAGAAGTACGGCCATCCAGAGCTGTCGATGAGCGTGAAGGGGCAGGAATTCCCCGCCTACGACGCGCGCGCGATCCAGGGCATGGGCCTCGCCTACGCTACCTCCAACCGCGGTGCCTGCCATCTGCGTGGCTACACCGTGGCGTCCGAGGTGCTCGGCATTCCGGTCAAGACCGACCCGCTCGTCACGGAGGGCAAGCCCGAACTGGTGAAGGCCTTCCAGGACGCGACCGCGGTATTCGATTCGGCCGGCATCTGCGTCTTCACCAGCTTCGCATGGACGTTGGCCGACGTGCAGCCGCAGATCGAGGCCGCCTGTGAGGGCGACTGGAGCATGGAGCGACTCAACGAGGTGGGCGAGCGCATCTGGAACATGGAGCGTCAGTTCAACAACGCTGCCGGTTTCACCGCCAAGGACGACAACCTGCCGCCGCGTCTGACGCAGGAGCCGGCCAAGACCGGCCCGGCCAAGGGCCTGGTGAACGGCCTGGCGAAGATGCTTCCCGAGTACTACTCGGCACGCGGCTGGACGCCTGAGGGGCAGCCGACGCCCGAGACGCTGCAGCGCCTCGGGCTCTGAGCCCGCGACTGCGATCGCTTTCGTGCTGATCGCCGCTTCTGCCCGCGTCGCGGGCGGAAGCGGTTTTCCATCGAGGACCTGCAAATGAAACACCTGATTCTCGGCAACGGCCCTGCGGGCGTGATTGCGGCTGAAACGCTGCGCCGCGCGGCCCCGCGCGACGAGATCGTGATGGTCGGCAGCGAGGACGCACCGCCGTACTCACGCATGGCCATCCCCTACCTGCTGGAAGAGAACATCGACGAGTCGGGCACCTACCTGCGCAAGGCGCCCGACCATTTCGCCAAGCTGCGCGTGCGCGAACTGCGCGGGCGCGCGGTGGCGCTCGACACCGGGCAGCGCCGCGTGCTGTTCGAAGACGGTCACTTCGAGGACTATGATCGCCTGCTCATCGCCACCGGCTCGCACCCGGTGCGCCCGCCGATCCCGGGCGTCGACCTGCCCGAGGTTCAGACCTGCTGGACGCTGGCCGACGCGCGCGCGATCGCCCTGCATGCGAAGCCGGGCGCGCGCGTGCTCCAGCTCGGCGCCGGCTTCATCGGCTGCATCATCATGGAGGCGCTGGCCAATCGCGGCGTCGAACTCACCGTGGTGGAGATGGGCGACCGCATGGTGCCGCGCATGATGACCCCCAAGGCGGGTGGCATGATCAAGCGCTGGGTTCAGGAAAAGGGCGTGCGCGTCGTCACCTCGGCCGGGGTCGATCGCATCGATCGCGGCACCGACTCGCCGCTTGTGGCGACGCTGTCGACCGGCGACAAGCTCGCCTGCGACCTCGTCATCGTCGCCGCAGGCGTGGCGCCGAATGCCGCCTTCCTCGACAGTACGCCCGTGCATGTCGCCAAGGGCGTGCTGGTCGACGACCACATGCAGACCAGTGTGGCCGGTGTTTTTGCCGCCGGCGACGTCGCCGAGGCGCCGGACATGTTCACCGGCGCGCATCTGGTTTCGGCCATCCAGCCCAATGCCGCCGACCAGGCGCGGATCGCGGCGCTGAACATGGCGCGGCCGGACGGGCAGCGCGACACCCGTCTCAATGGCGTGCTGGCGATCAACGTGCTCGATACGCTCGGCCTCATTTCCTCCTCCTTCGGCCAGTGGTGGGGCGAGAAGGCGGAGCAGGGCGGCGAGGGCGTCGAAATGGTCGACGAGGCCCGCTACCGCTATCTCAGCCTGCAGTTCAAGGGCGACGTGCTGATCGGCGCAACCTCGATCGGCCTCACGCAGCACGTGGGCGCCTTGCGCGGCCTGATTCACGGCAAGGTGAAGCTCGGCGTATGGAAGCAGCGCTTGCTCGATGCGCCGCTGCAGTTCGTCGAGGCCTACGTCGCCTGCAGCCAGCAGCCGATGGCGCTGGCGCGCTGAGCGGAGTCGTGCGGGTGATCAAGGTCGCATTCAAGCTGTTCGCCTCGCTGTCCGACTACCTGCCGGAGGGCAATCGCGGCAACCGCGTCGAGCTGGAACTCGAGGACGGAGTCACCGTGGGCGATCTGATCCACCGCTATCGTGTGCCCGAGCGCAGCGCACACCTGGTGCTCGTCAATGGTGTCTTCATCCCCCCGTCCGAGCGCCAGCGACGACGTCTGGATGACGGGGACGAGCTGGCGATCTGGCCGCCGATCGCCGGCGGCTGAGCGCAGTGGCCTTCATCAACGGCCCCGTGCCCGAGCAACTCGAACGTCTGCTCACCGCGACGCCGGCGGCGTTCGAGCGCGATCTGCGTGCGGCCTGGCCCGCTGCCGGCGGCTCGGCGACGGGCGGGCTGTTGTGGGTGGAGGACGGCGGCCTGCGACTGGAGATTTCGCTGCAGCCGGCCGGTGTGCGCCGGCTCGGGCTGTTCGAGCTGCCGCAGCTGGTCGTCGGCTACCGTTTCGCCGGCGGTGACGAGCCGGCCCGGCGCAGCCTGCTCGGCAGGCTCGACCGCGCGATGCAGAAGGGGGGCGGCTGAACGTAATGCTGCGTTTGCATCGGTTTCGTTTATCCTGCCGCCGATGTCCGTCTTTGCCGCCACCTTCTCCGACGCCTTCTCCCTGCTCGCGACCTTCGACGCCAAGGTCGCCGAGATCGTCGGTCTTTCCCTGCGCGTCAGCGGCGGCGCGGTCGCACTCGGCACGCTGATCGGACTGCCACTGGGGGCCTGCATCGCCGTCGGCCGCTTCCCCGGCAAGAACGTGCTGTCGGTGCTGATCAACGGCATGATGGGCCTGCCCTCGGTGGTCGTCGGCGTCGTCGTCTATCTGTTTCTTTCGCGCTCGGGGCCGCTGGGCACGCTCGGGCTGCTCTATACCCCGGCGGCGATGATCGTCGCCCAGACCCTGCTGGTGATTCCGCTGATGGCGGCGATCGCGCGCCAGGTGGTGGAAGACGCCTGGCAGCGCTACGCGGAAGAACTGCAGGTCATGCGCTTTTCCTGGTGGCAGAGCGTCACCACGCTGCTCCACGACTGCAGGCATTCGCTGCTGGTGGCCGTGCTCGCGGGTCTCGGCAGGGCAATGAGCGAGGTCGGCGCGGTCATGATCGTCGGCGGCAACATCGACCACGCCACTCGCGTGATGACCACCGCGATCGCGCTCGAAACCAGCAAGGGCGATCTGCCGCTGGCGATCGCGCTGGGCCTCGTGCTCATTCTCATCATCCTCGCGCTCAACGCCCTGGCCTTCGGCCTGCGCCACTGGGCCGCCAGGCGCTACGGCTGAGGCGTCGGCAAGGCGACGCATGAACCCCTTGTTCCCCCTGCGCATCCGCAAGCTTCACTACGCGCCCAACGGCCGCGACGTGCTCGCGGGCATCGAGCTCGAACTCGACGACGAGGGAATCACCCTCGTGCTCGGCCCGAACGGCGCCGGCAAGTCGATGCTGCTGCGCGCACTTTGTGGCCTGCTCGAGCCCACCGCCGGCGGGATCGAATGGGGCGAAGGGGAACGCCCCGAGCGTGGCGTGATGATGGTGTTCCAGCGCCCGATGATGCTGCGGGCCTCGGTGCTGGACAACGTTGCGCTCGGGCTCAAGCCACTCGACATGTCGGCGAGCGAGCGCCGCGCATCGGCGCAGGCGATGCTCGAACGCGTCGGCCTCGGGCATCGCGCCGGCGACAGCGCGCGGCAGTTGTCGGGAGGCGAGCAGCAGCGCCTCGCGCTGGCGCGCGCCTGGCTGACGCGACCGAAGCTGCTCCTGCTCGACGAGCCCACTGCCAGCCTGGACCCGTCAGCTACCGCCGAGGTCGAGCGCATCATCCGCGAGATCCGTACCGACGGCACCCGCATCCTGATGGTGACGCACAATCTGGGTCAGGCAACGCGACTGGCCGACGACATCGTCTTCATGGCCGCGGGGCGAGTCTGCGAGCACACTCCGGTGCAGCGCTTCTTTTCGCGGCCGCAGTCGGAAGAGGCGCGGCTCTTCATCCAGGGCGAACTGCCCTGGCGCATGCGCTTCTGAACGCCGCTCCCCGACCCTGGCCGGGGCTTACGCCCCTGCCACCCAGTGCCCGGACTTGCCGCCGAGCTTCTCCAGCAACTGGATGCCGTCCATGCGCATGCCGCGGTCGACCGCCTTGCACATGTCGTAGATGGTGAGCAGGCCGACCTGCACCGCGGT
>JBFGZP010000077.1:0-12050 GCA_041586695.1 Thauera sp. | reverse complement strand
TGGTGGGCTCGGTCGGCTTCGTCGGCCTGATCGTGCCGCACCTGGTGCGGCTCGCGCTCGGCAACGACCAGCGCGTGCTGCTGCCGGTGGCGGCGCTGGCCGGCGGCACGCTGCTGACGGTGGCCGACACCGCCGCACGCACCGTCGTGGCGCCGCAGCAGCTGCCGGTGGGGGTGCTCACCGCGCTGATCGGCGTGCCGGTGTTCCTGTTCCTGCTGGCGCGGCATCCGCGTTGATGGCGACGGATGCATTGCGCTGGTCGGCTGCAGCCGACCCTCGGCAAACCTCGCCGCTGGGCCGACATGCCCCCGATTCCGCAGGCTGGGTTTCGACTCGCCCGCTTCCCGCATGAACACGACCCCGCCCTTGCTCGAAGCCGACGATCTGGCGCTGCGCGTCGGCGAGCGCTGGCTGTGCTGCGAGTTCAGCCTGCGCCTCTCGGCGGGCGAATGCCTGGCGTTGCTCGGGCCCAACGGCGCCGGCAAGACGACGCTACTGCACACCCTGGCCGGGCTGCGCAAGCCGAGCGCCGGCCATGTCCGTGTCGGCGGCCTGCCCTATGCGGGCTGGGCGGCGCTCGACGCCGCGCGCTTTCGCGGCCTGCTGCCGCAGCAGCAGCCCGACCACTTCGCCGCCTCGGTGCTCGAGACGGTGCTCGTCGGCCGCCATCCGCATCTGGGACGATGGGGCTGGGAAGGCGCCGAGGACCAGACCGCGGTGCGGCAGGCGCTGGCCGACGTAGGTCTGAGCGACTTCGCTGCGCGTGACGTGCTCACGCTGTCCGGCGGCGAGCGCCAGCGCGTGGCGATCGCGACCCTGCTGGCGCAGGCGCCCGAGCTCTTCCTGCTCGACGAACCGCTCAATCACCTCGACCTGCACTATCAGATCGCGGTGCTCGAACTGTTTCACGCGCTTGCCCGTCGCCAGGGCCGCGGCGTGGTGATGGTGCTGCACGACATCAACCTCGCGGCGCGCTACGCTGACCACATCATCCTGCTCGACGGTCGCGGCGGCGTGCGCGCCGGCGACCGCGACACCGTGCTGCAGACGGACTTTTTGAGCCATGCTTTCGGTCACCCGCTGCGTCGCTTCGACTGCGATGGCAGGGCGACCTTCATTCCGGACTGAATCGATGACAGACGAAACCAACGCAGGGCGGGACGCCCGCCACATCGAACGCATGGCGCGCAAGAAGGCCATCGTGGATGAGCACATCGCCAGCGCACAGGCCGAACGCGGCGTGCTGCTGGTCAACACCGGCAACGGCAAGGGCAAGTCCAGCGCCGGCTTCGGCCTCATTCCGCGCGCGCTCGGCCACGGCATGACGGTGGGCGTGGTGCAGTTCATCAAGGGCCGTTCCGACACCGGCGAAGAGGCCTTCTTCCGCCGCCAGCCGGAGGTGCGCTGGCACGTCATGGGCGAGGGCTTCACCTGGGAGACGCAGGACCGCGCGCGCGATGTCGCCACCGCCGAGGCCGCCTGGGCGCTGGCACGCGAACTGCTGCGCGACCCCGCCATCGGCCTGGTGGTGCTCGACGAGCTCAACATCGCGCTGAAGTACCACTATCTTGAAGTCGACGAGGTCGTCGCCGACCTGCTCGCGCGCCCGCCGATGCAGCATGTGGTCGTCACCGGCCGCGGCGCACCGCCGGAGCTGATCGAGGCCGCCGACACCGTTACCGACATGACGCCGGTCAAGCACGCCTTCGCCGCCGGGGTGAAGGCCATGCCCGGCATGGAGTGGTAAGCATGAGCCTGCCCGAACTCGCTTCCTTTCGCCCCGGTCCCCTGCCAGGCCATGTCTACCTGGTAGGTGCCGGTCCGGGCGACCCCGAGTTGCTCACCCTGCGCGGTGCGCGGCTGGTGGCCGGCGCCGATGCCGTCGTCTATGACAACCTCGTCAGCCCGGCCATCGTCGAGCTCGCGCCGGCCGGTGCCGAGCGCATCTACGTGGGCAAGAAGGCGGCCGACCACACCCTGCCGCAGGAAGAGATCAACGCCCTGCTGGTGCGGCTGGCGGGCGAGGGCAAGCGCGTGGTGCGGTTGAAGGGCGGCGACCCCTTCATCTTCGGTCGCGGCGGCGAGGAGATGGAGGAGCTCGTTGCCGCCGGCCACACCGTGGAGGTCGTGCCCGGGGTCACGGCCGCGGCCGGCGTCGCCGCCTATGCGGGCATCCCGCTCACGCACCGCGACCACGCCCAGTCGGTGGTGTTCACCACCGGCTTCCTCAAGAACGGCGTGCTCGATCTCGACTGGCCGATGCTCGCGCGCCGCTGCCAGACGCTGGTGATCTACATGGGCATCTCGCGTCTGGCCGAGATCTGCTCCCGGCTCGTCGCCCACGGCCTGCCGGCGACGACGCCGGCGGCGGTGATCGAGCGTGGCACGACGCAGGCCCAGCGCGTGGTGGCAGCCGACCTCGCCACGCTCGACGCGCGTGTGCAAGAGGCGGGCGTGCGTCCACCGGCGCTGACCGTGGTGGGCGACGTGGTGAGCCTGTATCCGCGCCTGGCCTGGTTCGCCGCCGACGGTCCGACCGAGGCGTCGCCGCTGCCGCATGCGGGTTGTGCGGTGGTGCATCCGGGGCGGACCCGCGCCGACCGAAAATGACGGCAGCGCGCTGTCCGGCGTTGTTCGTCGCCGCGCCTGCCTCCGGCCAGGGCAAGACCACCGTCACCGCCGCGCTTGCGCGCCTGCACACCCGGCTGGGCCGCAGGGTGCGCGTGTTCAAGTGCGGCCCGGACTTTCTCGACCCGCAGATCCATGCGGTGGCGAGTGGTGCGCCGGTGCACAACGTCGACCTGGGCATGTGCGGCGAGGCCGATATCGCCTGGCGGCTGCACGCGGCCGCGCGCGCGGCCGACCTGATCCTGGTCGAGGGCGTGATGGGCCTCTACGACGGCGAGCCCTCGGGCGCCGACATCGCGCGCCGCTTCGGCATTCCGGTGATGGCGGTGATCGATGCGAGCGCGATGGCGCAGACCTTCGGCGCCATCGCCCATGGCCTCGCGCACTATCGGGCGGGCTTGCCGTTTGCCGGCGTGCTCGCCAATCACGTCGGCAGCGCGCGTCACGCCGACATGCTGCGCGCAGCGCTGCCGCCCGACATGCGCTGGTTCGGCGCGCTGATGCGCGACACCGACGCCGCGCTGCCTGAACGCCACCTCGGCCTGCTGCAGGCGGCGGAGATCGACGACCTCGAAGCCCGGCTCGACCGTCTCGCCGACCACCTGCAGCAAACGGCCGCGGCCGGGCTGCCGGCAGCGGTGGCCTTTCCGCCCGTCGCCGCGCCGCCCGTCACGCCGCTGCTCGCCGGCCGGACTGTCGCCGTCGCCCGCGACGCTGCCTACGGCTTCATCTACCCGGCCAACCTCGATACCCTGCACCAGCTCGGTGCCGCGCTGGCCCTGTTCTCGCCGCTTGCGGGTGAGCGCCTGCCGGCCTGCGACGCCCTGTGGTTGCCGGGCGGCTACCCCGAGCTGCACGGCGAGCGCCTCGCCGCCAACGCCGCCTTCCAGCGCGACCTGCGTGCCCATGTCGACGCCGGCAAGCCGGTGCTGGCCGAGTGCGGCGGCCTGATGAGCCTGCTCGAGAGCGTGGTCGACAAGGCCGGCGTGGCGCATGGCTTCGCCGGCCTGCTGCCGGGCCGCGCGGTGATGCAGCAGCGCCTCGCCGCGCTCGGCATGCAGGTAACCGAGCTGGCCGAAGGCCGCTTGACCGGCCACACTTTCCATTACTCGAGGATCGAGACGCCGCTCGCACCGACGCTGCACGCACGACGACCGGACGGCGGCGAGGGCGAGCCGATCTACCGCGTCGGCCGACTGACCGCGTCCTATGTGCATTTCTGGTTTCCGTCCAACCCGGCGGCGGTGGCGGCGCTACTGCGCTGAAGGGGCCGGCTCCAGCACGCGCGCCGCGGCAGCGGCGATGGCTTGTGCCAGCTTCGCCATCAGCGGCGACTGCACCTGCCAGTGGTGCCAGTACAGCACCACATCCTCGCGTTCGGCGGTGAGCTCGATCAGCTCGGCGCGCGTGAGTTGCTCGCGTGCCTGGATTTCCGGCACGAAGCCATAGCCCAGCCCCGCCAGCGCGAAGCCGAGAAAACCCTCCGACGACGGCACCACATGATGCGGATATTGCCCGGCATCGAGGCCGAAGTGGTGGCGCAGGAAGGCCTCGTGCATGTCGTCGTGGCGGCCGAAGACGATCGCCGGTGCCTGCGCCAGCGCGCTGCGGGTGAGGCCGTGCGGGAACCAGCGCCGGCGAAACGCCGGCGAGCCGGCGCACAGGTAGGGCATGACCCCCAGCCGCTCGGCGGCGCAGCCCCGGATCGGATCGGGCCGGGTGGACACGCAGCCCAGCACCTCGCCGTTGGCCAGCAGGGCGTGGGTGTGGTCCTGGTCGTCGACCACGCAGTCGAGCACCAGGCCCTCGTCCTGCACCACCTGCGCGACAGCGGGCAGGAACCAGGTGGCCAGCGTGTCGGCGTTGACGCCGATCGCCAGCCGCAGCGGCCCGCCCTTCATCCCCGGCCCGAGTGCGCGATGGGCTTCGGTCTCCACCAACCGCAATTGCGCCAGATAGGGCAGCAGGCGCCGTCCGGCCGGCGTGGGCTGGACCGGCTTGCTGCGCACCAGCAGCACCTGGCCGAGTTCGGCCTCGAGCAGCTTGACCCGCTGCGACACGGCGGACTGGGTCAGATTCAGCCGGCGCGCGGCGCGCTCGAAGCTGCCGTCCTGGAGCACGGTCTCGAAGGCGAGCAGGCGGGGATCGATCATTAGAGATATTGAAGAGAATAGAATTAAATCGATTCTACTTAATTTCGACCGTCGGAACGACTACATTCCCTGCCACATCAGCGACAACCGGCAATCGACTGGCCGGCTGTTCCGTGACGAAGGGAGCGAATCATGACGGGTGTCTTTCTCAATGGCTTCGGGCTCACGCTCGGCCTCATCATGGCCATTGGCGCGCAGAACGCCCACGTGCTGCGCCAGGGCCTGCGCGGTGAACACGTGCTGCTGACGGTGACCGTGTCCGCGCTGTGCGACATGGTCCTGATCGCGCTCGGCATGGCCGGGCTCGGCAGCCTTTTCGCCGCCAACCCCGACTGGATGGACATCGCCCGCTACGGCGGCGCGGCCTTCCTCGGCTGGTACGGCCTGCGCGCGCTGCTCTCGGCCATCCGCGGCGGCAGCCTGCAGGCCGATCGAGGCGCGCGCAAGCGGCTGTCGGGCCGCCAGGCCCTGCTCGCCGCGGCCGGTTTCAGCCTGCTCAACCCGCACGCCTACCTCGATACCGTCGTGCTGCTCGGTTCCATCGGCAGCCGCCAGGCGGAGGAATCGAGGCCGCTGTTCGCCGCCGGTGCAGCTGCGGCCTCGGTGGTCTGGTTCGTGCTGCTCGGCTATGGTGCCCGCCTGCTCGTGCCGTTGTTCTCGCGGCCGGCCGCCTGGCGCGTGCTCGACGGCCTGGTCGCCGTGATGTTGTGGGCGATCGCCGCGTCCCTGATGCTGGCGTCCTGAGGCCCGGCGGCCCGGTATAATCCGGCCCTTACGACCCCGTGGATCCCGCCGTGTCCGAACGTCTCGCCGTCGCCCTGCAATATCTTCTGCCCAAGCGGCTGCTCACCGCAGCGGCGGGCAAGCTTGCCGCGCTGCATGGCGGTGCGGCGACGACGGCGGTGATCCGCTGGTTCGTGCGCCGCTACGGCGTGAACATGGACGAGGCGGCGAACCCCGATATCGCAAGCTATCCGAGCTTCAACGAATTCTTCACCCGCCCGCTGAGGGAGGATGCGCGGCCGCTAGCAGACGCCGACTTCCTGTCCCCGGTGGATGGAGCGATCAGCCAGTGCGGGCCGATCGCGGGCGACCAGATCTTCCAGGCCAAGGGACACGCCTACTCGACGACGACGCTGGTCGGCGGCGATCACGCCCTGGCGGCGGCATTCGAGAACGGCGCGTTCGCCACCCTCTACCTGAGCCCGAAGGACTATCACCGCATTCACATGCCGTGCGACGGACGCCTGAGTCAGATGACCTACGTCCCGGGCTCGCTGTTCTCGGTGAATCCGGTCACCGCGCGCGGCGTGCCCGGCCTGTTCGCGCGCAATGAACGCGTGGTCTGCGCGTTCGAGTCCGACTTCGGGCCCTTCGTGCTGGTGCTGGTCGGCGCGACGATCGTCGGCAGCATGGCCACCACCTGGCACGGCGTGGTCAACCCGCCGCGCCGGCCGGACATCGAGAAGCGCGCCTACGCCGACGGCGAAGTGGTGCTGCGCAAGGGCGAGGAAATGGGCCGCTTCCTGCTGGGGTCGACGGTAGTGATGCTGTTCCCGAAGGGCGTGCTGCGCCTCGACCCGGGGTGGACTGCGGAACGGGCGATCCGCATGGGCGAAGTGATGGCGGATCGGGTCGCGGCCTGAGGGGCGCGCTCGGAAAAATGCACCGCCGATGTGCATGGGATGCTGCGGATGCACGCATCGAGGGCATCGAACGCCTTGCGGGGACGATGGGGTCGAATACGATGTCATCCTTTTCACTGTTTAAAAAGTTATATAAAACAATTGCTTGAATATGTTACGTGATTTTTGCTGGCGCATGTGGCGTTTCTGGCACGGTTGAAGCTTGCAGTTCCATGCACTTCGACAACAAGGATCAGGAGACCAGATCATGCCCAGCCGCCCGATTTACCAAGTCATTGCCGATACCGAATTCGTCTGCGTACCCGCCGACATGTCGGTCCATGCCGTCACCCAGTTGATGTTCGACAAGCAGCAGAGCGCTGCACTGGTCACCGAGTACGGCGTGCTTACCGGGATCTTCACCGAGCGCGACGCCACCTTCCGCGTGCTTGCCGCCGGACTCTCCCCCGACCATACGACCGTGGGCGAGGTGATGACCCACAACCCGCGCACGCTGACCGAGGCCAAGCCCTTCGGCCACGCCCTGCACCTGATGTTCGAGGGTGGATTCCGTCACGTACCGGTGGTGGATCGGAACAACCGCCCGCTCGGCGTGGTGAGCGCGCGTGACGCACTCGCGCTCGAGGCCGTCGCCTTCAGCGGCGAACTGGTGCGGCGCGAGGAAATCACCGTCATCCTCTGAGCTCGGGCGAGCGCCTTCGCCAGTGCGGGGCCCTGGCGCGCCAGCAATCAGCGTGCGGGCCCGCCAAAGCCCCGCTGCGTTCAAGGCTCAGAGCAGGTTCAGCCTGGCCGCGGCCTTACGCAGTTCGGCGCGGAAATCCGGATGCGCGATGCCGATCAGCGCGTTTGCGCGCTGTTTGGCGCTCTTGCCGCGCAGTTCGGCGACGCCGTACTCGGTGACGACGAAATTGATGTCGTTCTTGCTCGTTGTCACGTGCGTTCCGGGCGACAGCACCGGTGCGATGCGCGATACGCTGCCGTTCTTCGCTGTCGAAGGCAGCACGATGAAGGCCTTGCCGTCCTTCGAACGGTTGGCCGCGCGCACGAAATCCACCTGGCCGCCGGTGCCCGAGTAGGGCAGATGGCCGAGGCTCTCCGAGCCGCACTGACCGAGCAGATCGATCTGCAGCGTGGCGTTGATGGCGCACAGCTTGTCGTTGCGCGCGGCGACGTAGGGGTCGTTGGTGAAGTCGACCGGATGCATCTCCAGCGCCGGATTGCGATCGAGGAATCGATACAGCCGATTCGAGCCGAGCGCGAAGGTCGCGACCGTCTTGCCCGGCATGAAGGTCTTGCGCCGGTTGGTGACCGCGCCGCATTCGATCAGCGACAGGATGCCGTCGCCGATCATCTCGGTGTGGATGCCGAGATCGTGCTTGTGCTGCAGCTGCATCACCACCGCGTCGGGGATGCCGCCATAGCCGATCTGCAGCGTTGAACCGTCCTCGATCATGTCGGCCACATACTTGCCGATCGCCTCCTGCACCGGGCCGATCGCCGGCAGACCGACCTCGAACAGCGCGTCGTCGCGCTCGACCACGCCGGTGACCTGGGAGATGTGGACGTGGCAGTCACCGAAGGCGAAGGGCACGTTCGGATTCACTTCGAGCAGGATCACGCGCGCGCGGCGCAGCGCGGCCATCGTGTAGTCGGGCGCGAGTGACAGGCTGAAATAGCCATGCTCGTCCATCGGCGATGCCATCGACACGACGACGTCGACCGGCGTCAGACAACGGTCGATCAACATCGGCAGCTCGGAGAAATAGGCCGGCAGATAGTCCACCCAGCCCGCCTGGCCGCCGGGGCGTGTGGTACCGCCGAAGAAGTAGGCGTCGTGGCGGATGTGGGCGCGAGTCTCGGGGTCGAGGTAGGCGAACTTGCGCAAGGGCAGGATCTGGCTGACGGCCACGTCGCGCAGCGCATGGCGGCGTTCGGACAGTGCCTCCAGCAGCGCAGGGGGCTCGCCCACGCCGGTCGGCACAACGACGGTGTCGCCGTCCCGGATCAGGCCCACGGCGTCGGCCGCCGTCATTCTCTTGTGGCCATACAGCGCTTGCGCGTTCGTCATCTTGCCTTTCCTCCGGAGTGAGAATTGTGCGTTGCGGAAGAGGGCATTATACGCTGGCTCCATACGTATGCGTATGGATCGCGCGACGTGGTGCCCGGCAGATCGGCGCGGATGCCCTGGCCGCATTGCTCGCCATGCCGGAAGGGGCGCGGGCAAAAAAAAAGAAACCACCGTCTCCGGTGGTCTCGAGCTGCAAGCGATCGCGGTGCGGCGGTGGCGCCGGAATTGCCGCCACCGCTGCGCCGGCGTCAGCGGTTGCCGTTGCCCGGCTTGGCCGCGAACAGGGCCGCGCGCGGCGCGGGGCGACGATCCTGGCCCTGGCGTGCGCGGTTGCCGTTGGCTTCCGGGCGGCGGTTGTTCGCGATGCGATTGCCATCGACGTCGGCGCGGCTGGTGTTGCCGGTGCGATTGCCATCGACTTCGGGGCGATTGTTGTTGCTGACGCGGTTGCCATCGACTTCACGCAGCTCGCCAGCGCGCGCGGCACGGTTGCCGTCCACCTCGCCGCGTGGGCGCGAATGCGGACGCCCGGCCGGCTTGCCTTGCGCAGGGCCGCGGCCACCGGCCGGCCGGTCGCCGCGCGGGGCGCCGGCGGGCGCCTGGCGGGATTGACCCTGGCGGCCACCGCCGCCCCCGCGGCGCGGCATCGGTTCGCGACGGTGATCGGCGTCGTGTGCGGCCTCGCTGCCCGCGCTCGGCACGAAGCCCTCGGCCGTGGCCCGGTCGATGCGGCGCTGGATGAGGCGTTCGATGGCTGTCAGCAGGTTGATCTCCTCGCCATCGACGAGCGAGATCGCATGGCCCGCCGCTCCCGCACGGCCGGTGCGGCCGATGCGATGGACGTAGTCTTCGGGCACGTTCGGCAGCTCGAAGTTGACGACCTGCGGCAACTGGTCGATGTCGAGCCCGCGCGCGGCGATGTCGGTGGCCACCAGGACCGGCAGCGAACCGTCCTTGAACTGCGCCAGGGCGCGGGTGCGCGCCGCCTGGCTCTTGTTGCCGTGGATCGCTGCGGCCGGGATGTCCTGCTTGCTCAGGTACTCGGCGAGCTTATTGGCGCCATGCTTGGTGCGGGTGAACACCAGCGCCTGAAACCACTGCTTTTCCTTGATGAGGTGAGCGAGGAGCTCGCGTTTGTGCTTCTGGCCTACGGTGTAGACGGCCTGGTCGACGCGTTCGGCGGTGGTGTTGCGCGGCGCGACCTCGACCGTGCGCGGATTGTGCAGCAGGCCGCCGGCGAGCTGGCGGATGTCGTCCGAGAAGGTCGCCGAGAACAGCAGGTTCTGGCGCTTCTTCGGCAGCAGCGCCAGGATCTTGCGGATGTCGCGGATGAAGCCCATGTCGAGCATGCGGTCCGCTTCGTCGAGCACGAGGATCTCGACACCGGACAAGTCGAGCGTCTTCTGGCCGACGTGGTCGAGCAGGCGGCCCGGCGTGGCGACGAGGATGTCGACGCGTTTCTTCAGCGCGCCGATCTGCGGGTTGATGTTGACCCCGCCGAACATCACCAGCGAAGTGAGCGGCACATGCTTGCCATAGGTCTTTACCGACTCTTCCACCTGCGCGGCGAGCTCGCGCGTAGGTGTGAGGATGAGGCAGCGCGGCCGGCCTGGCGGATGCGGGTGAGCGTGGGTCGCCGACAGGATATGCAGCAGCGGCAGCGTGAAGCCGGCCGTCTTGCCGGTGCCGGTCTGGGCCGCGGCAAGCAGGTCGCCACCGGCGAGCACTTGCGGAATGGCCTGGGCCTGGATCGGCGTCGGCGTCGTGTAGCCGGCGTCGGCAATGGCGCGCAGCAGGGGTTCGGCCAGCCCGAGGCTGGCGAAGTCGATTTGTTCGGTCATGGTTTCTTTCCGGCGACCGCCTGACGCCCGAACAACGGGAGGCACCAATCGAGGCGTGCGGAGAAGATTCGGGCCGCCGATGCGGCGCAGGAATCGTTTCAGGAGTGGCCGCGAGCGATTGGCCAGGTTCGCGGCGAACGCGCACTATACATGGTCGCGGCCAAGTGCGCGATTCCCGCGTGCTTCAAGGCGATTGGCACAGCGGGCGGGGCCGGGCTGCCCGGACTGGGTAAATAATGCCTTTAGCATAATTTGTGATCGGTGACTGTTGTCGTATAGTCCGGGGCAACTAAAGCCTGTTGGTGAAGCCGATGCCTATGATCGCGCCCTGCTCGAGGATGTTCGAACTGCGTCACCGCCTTGCGCGCAGGCTCGCGCTGCTGGCCGGTTTCGGCCTCCTGGGCACCGCCGCCGTCCTGCTTGCCGCCCTTGGCGCGGTACTGGCGGCCCTGCTCAACAGCTGGGCCGGCATCAATGCCGGCGAGCCCCTGACGAGCGGGGTCTGGAGCCTCGCCGCGGTAATCGTCGCCTTGTGCTCGGCGCAGATCGCAGACGTGTTGTTCAGTACGGCGCCGCCGCCGAGCGGCATCCGTCTGCCGCGCGCTGCGGCGGAGGATTTCTACCGTTTGATCGACGCGATCGCAGATCGGTTGGGCGCGAAGCCGGTGCGCAATGTCTGGATCACCGGCGACATGAACGCTTTGGTGCTGCAGCGCGCCGGCTGGGGCGGATGCGGGCCGATCCGCACGCACCTGATGTTCGGCCTGCCGCTGACCCACAGCTTGTCGCCGAACCAGTTCGCGGCCGTGCTGGCGCACGAGTTCGCCCATCTCGCCATCCAGCGTCAGGGCTGGGGCGCGACGGGTGCGCATCTGCGCGCGTGGTGGATGCGTACGCTCGATCGCGCCGGTAGGAGCCTTCCGGCGCTGGACCTGCTGCTGGAGAAGTTCTCGCGGCGTTTCTGTCGCGACATGCTGCGGCTGGCCCGTATCGAGGAGTTCGAAGCCGATGCGATGGCGGCGCAACTGGTGGGATCCTCGGTTCTCGGCGATACCCTCGTCGAGCTGGGCATGAAGTCCCACTTCCTGCAGCACGACTACTGGCCCAGGGTGATGGCGCAATCGGTGAGCCGCGATCAGCCCACGATCCGCCCGTACCGCGAGATGGGACTCGGCGTCGAGGCCGGCTTCGTCCGCTCGGCGAGCATCGACGACGTCTTCGGCTACGACGATTCGGACGGCGAACTGGCCTTCCACCCGACGCTCAGGGAGCGCCTGCGCGCGCTGCGGGTTTCGCCGCGGCGTCTGCCGCAGAAACAGCCCTCCGCGGCGCGACGTTACTTCGCGCCCCTGCTGCCCTCCCTGGCCTGGGTGTTCGACCGCGCCTGGTGGGAGGACGCGCGCAGCAGCTGGCGCTGCGAGCGCACCGGACGCGGCCGCGAGCGAGGTTGAGCGACGCGGCACCCGGGCCGGCAAGGGTTCGGGAGCTAGCCCCGCGTCTCCCGGCGTGAGCGCGCTTCGAGGCAACTGCGGGCACGCGGCCCTGGTCGAGCGCCTGCGGCGGACGTTTTGGCGCGGCGTGCGCCGCGCCAGTCCCTAGCGGGTCGCGCCCGCGCCGAGCGGTGTCGTCAAGGCGCGCTTGTCTCTTGCTTCCTCGAGCTGGGTGCACAGCCGCTCGGCGCCGTCGAGGATGCGCGGCGTGTGGCGCTGAATGA
>JBFGZP010000076.1:0-12169 GCA_041586695.1 Thauera sp. | reverse complement strand
TGCTGGCAGCCGAGCTCGACGCGGAACTGGCAGGGCTGTTCGTCGAGGACATCAACCTCCAACGCCTGAGCGGGCTCCCCTTCGTGCGCGAGTTCAGTCTGTTTTCGGGCGGGCTGAAGCCGGTGTCCGAGGCCGAGATGGAGCGCGCCTGGCGCCGCGAGGCGCAGCTCATGCAGCGGCGGGTGGCGGCGGCGGCCGGGCGTCTGCGCCTGCGCTGGTCCTTCCAGGTTGCGCGCGGCAAGGTGTCGGCCGAAGTGAGCACGCTGGCTGCGTCCTGCGAGCTGCTCGTGCTGGGCCGGGGCACGGGCACCAGCGCCATGGCGCTGGCCTGCGCAACCTATCGGCTGGCGGCCGGCGAGCCCGGCCCGCGGGCGGCCCCGGTGCTGGTGCTGTTCCAGGGCCTGCCCGCCTCGGTGCCCAGCCTCGACACGGGGGCACGGCTGGCGCGGGTGACTGGCGCCGAACTGGTTCTGCTGATCGAGGCGGGTGACGACGACGCTTACCGGCAGGCCTGCGCGGATGCGAGGAGTGCGTCGAAGGCCAGGGGCGCGCCCGCGCGATGTCTGTGCTTGAGCCGCGTCGACGGTGCGAACCTGATCAGGGCCGCCCGCCGCGAGCGGGCCGCCTGCCTGGTTCTGGCCGACCGCGAGCGCTACCTGACCGAGGTCGACCTGCGTCGCGTGCTCGACGACATCGAATGCCCGATCGTGCTGACGCGCTGAGGCCGCAGCAAGCGGGGGCTCATCCGAGCTTGCGCTGCAGCACGTAGCGGGCGATCTCGGCGTTCGATTGCATGTCCATCTTCTCGAGGATGCGCGTGCGATAGGTGCTGATGGTCTTCACACTCAGATGCAGCTCTTCGCCGATCTTCGTCAGCGACATGCCCTTGCTCAGGCGCAGCAGGACCTCCATCTCTCGCACGGAAAGGGCTTCGTGCGGTTGGCTCACGCCTGGCACCAGCGAGCCCGCCAGCAGTTGCTCGGCCATTTTCGGGCTCACGTAGCGGGTTCCGCCGACGACCGTGCGCAGCGCTGTCAGTATCTGCGCCGGCGGGCTGTCCTTGCTCAGGTAGCCCGCGGCACCGGCCTTGAGCGCGGGCAGGGCGAAGTCGTCCTCGGCGAACATGCTGAAGATCAGCACCGGCAGCTCGGGCCGCTCGCGCTTGATGCGCTTGAGCACCTCGAGTCCGTTGAGATCGGGCAGGCTGATGTCCAGCAGCACGACGTCGCAACCACCTTTTCGCACCTGTTCGAGCACCTCCTCGCCGGTGCTGGCTTCGGCGCAGACGCGAAGATCCTCGGTCGACGCCAAAAATTGCCGCACGCCCGTACGCACCACCGAATGATCGTCGGCCACGAGTACGCTTTTCACACCCGGCTCGACCATGTCATTGGCCTCCGGCGCGGTCGTCGAGCGGGATGCGCAGCGCTAGCGCCGTTCCCTGGCCGGGACGGCTGCGGATCGCCAGCGCGCCGCCAAGGTGCTGCGCGCGCTCCTGCATGCCGATGAGGCCGAAGGCGTCCTGCCCGGACTGCTCTGCCACGTCGATGCCCGAGCCGTCGTCGCGCAGTCGGACGATCAGCACGCCTTCGCCGCCGGCGGTCGTGCACGTGCGCGCCCTGATCGTCACCGTCGTCGCGCCGGCATGGCGGGCGACGTTGGTCAGGCCCTCCTGCACGATGCGGAATACGGTGGTGGTCCCGGCTCTCGACAGGCGGATGTCGTCGGGCAGGTGCAGCACGGTCGCGATCCCGGTGCTGCGCGAAAACTGGGAAGCATGGGTCCGGATCGTCGCGACCAGCCCGAGCGTGTCCAGCGTGGCCGGCCGCAGGCTGCCGGAGACGCGCTTGACCACCTGCAGCGCCGAATCGACACCACCGAGGATCTCGTCGAACCGTGCTCGAGTCGCGTCGGTCTGCGCAAGCTCGTCCGCCAGAGTCGCCACGCCCAGCTTTAGCATGGTCAGCGTCGCGCCGAGTTCGTCGTGCAGTTCGCGCGCGAATTTCGCGCCTTGCTCCTCCCTCAGCGTTTCCAGGTGCCCGCCCAGTCGCTTGAGGCGCGCAGCGCTCTCTTGCTCGGCGTGCGCCGCACGCTTGCGTTCGGTGATGTCTTCGTGCAACACAACCCGGCGGACCGGGCCTTCGCCGGGAAAGCGCGACACGTGCATCGCGAACCAGCGAGCGCCGGCGTCGGTGCGGCATTCGTACTCGATCGAGAACTGCTGCCCGCTGCCTGCCAGCAGTTCATCGAGCTGGCGGCGGACACTGGCGGCCATGTCCGCCGGCCAGCAGGGCATTTCAGTGGGCACGGTAAGGCAGGACGCGCATGCCACCGGGCGCATGATCCCGTCAGAAGAGCCATCGACGGATTCCCGCCACATCTTGTTGGTGGCAACGATCCGGCCGTGTTCGTCGAGCACGCACAGGCGGTAGGGCAGGGCGTCGATCGTCGCGCGCGCGAAGCGCTCGGCTTCGGCAAGGGCCTGCGCGCGCTCCTCCGCTTCCTCGGTCTTTCGGGCCACCATCGCCTCCAGGCGTTTCTGTCCCGATATGTCCTTGACCGTCAGGCGCACCCGCTCGCGCCCGCCGCCGGATTCCAGGGCGACACCTTCGAGCCGGGCCGTAAGTGCACCGCCATCGGGGCGCGAGACGCGCATCTCCACGCCCGGGTCACCCTGGTTGCGCACCAGCGCGGCGAAATAACGGTGCCAGGCGTCGCGGTCCGCGGGCAGGACGAGCTCCGCAAAGCGGCGGTTGCGCAGCTGCTTGCGCTCGATCCCGAACAGCGCGCAGGCGGTGAGGTTGGCATCGGCGATGGCCGCCTGCCGCGTCAGCGTCACGTAGCCGACCGGGGCGAACTCGAACAGATCGAGATAGCGGTCGCGCGCCCGCTCGAGCTCGAGCTGGTTCGCGCGCAGGGTCTCGTTCTGGGTCTCGAGTTCGATCTGATGCACACGCAACTCGTGCAGCAGCGCGACGGCCGACGCCGGCTGCTCGGGTTCAACGGTGGCGCCTTCTGCGCCACGTCCGGAACGCCTGAGGTTCGGGCGCTCACCATCCTGTTGGTCCACTCGCACTCCTCGGTCGATCCGTGCACCGATAATCCGCTGCATCGGCAGCGTCATAACTACACCAGTTCGGCCGTCATGGATGTAGGAAAATTCCGATGCTGTGGGGGTGAATTTCCGACGCCGATGCATCGAATCGACGACAGACGCAGTCGCGCATGGAGCGGAGAATCCGGCTTGCAGTGTAGCGGGTGATCCGACCGTCGCGCTGCTCCCCGGCCGCCGCTTCATCGTGCCACGACCGCTGGCGATGCAGCCGTCGATCGGCAACGAGCACGCGCCACGCGCGCCAGATGCGGTACATCCGGCCGAGACGAGACACAGTAGCTCGCCGGCCAGCAGCATGACTCGAGTGAGGAGACCAGCTTGAAGTCGACAGTGGAAATCGTTTGCATCCCGCCCGGCCAGGATGCCGGCGCCGCCCTGGCCCCGGGTTTCTATTTCGCCCTGCCGAGGGCGGCGGCGAAGCGGCGCGCCCGGCGCCTCAGCGCGGAGGGTCCGCTGATGTTCGGGCCCTACGACTCGCCGGCGCTGGCGCGCTTGATCGCCACCAGCGCGCGTGCGCTCGGCCTGGTTGCCCAGCCCGTTGCGCGCGAGCGTGATGAGCGGGCGCCCGCACGGCCCGAATGTGGGCACCACAAGTGGGCGTCCGCTCCGATCCCCTGCTTGCCTCGAGGCGCCCTGCCACTCGGCCGGCCCTTCTTGCCCTGCTGAATCGACCCCCACCGGCGGGAGGCCGCAACAGGCGCTGGCTGTCCAGCGCCGCGAGCTTGCGCGCGCCGGTGCTTCCGCCTCGTGGGCGTGCTCCCCGCGCTACGACCCCGCCACTCAGTCTCAAGCCACATCAACCAAGGAACCATCGCAATGAACTCGATCCATTACATGCAGAAAATCACCGAAGCTGCCACCTCCAACGGTGCGGTGTTCAAGTCGGTCTTCGATCTCTCGCTGCGCGCGGCACAGCAGGTGGCGACGCGCAATCACGAGTTCGTGCGTGCCCTCGCCGGCGTCGAGGCGGACCCGTCGCACCGGTTCGATCTCGATGCGGGGATGGATGCGCAGAGGCAGTACGTGGAGCATGCGGCGGATTACTTCCGCGATGTCAGCGAGATTTGCGCCACGACGCAGGTGGAGATCACGCGGCAGAACGCGCAGGGCATGAGCGAGGCGGTGGAGCGCATGGCCGAGCAGTTCGGCACGCTGTTTCGCGCCGGCCAGTTCGACGGCGCCGGCATCACGGAAATGATGCAGGAGAGCTTGCGCTCGGTCGGGGCGGCGTACGAGCGGATGCTCGGGACCTCGCTCGAATTCACGCAGTCGCGTAACGCGCTCGGCACGCCCGAACTGAGGCCGGTGGCAGGGGCTGCAGGCAAGGCGCCCAGGGCCGCACGCAAGGCCGCATAGCGGGGCGGCGGGGCCCCTGCGTAGTTGTCAGAGGGCGGAACATGGCGATCGCGGCCGAACACGATGGCAAGGCCCTCGAACGGAGCCTGCAAGTGCCGGCCGGGGCCCGTGGCCTGCGCGCGACGCCACGCGCGCGCGGTCGAGCCCTCACCCGGCGCTTGCTGTTCGCGCAACTCGCGCCGCTCGTCCTGCTGGCGCTTGCTGTCTGCGCGATCTACGCAGTGCATGCTTTGCAGCGCGTCCCCGCGGCAAGCACCGCGCATGCACTCGCGCTGAGCGTCTCCCTCGGCCAGGCAGCCGAGTTCGGGGTCTTTGCGCGCCGTGTGTCGAGCCTGGACCGCCTGCTGCAGCGCGCGCTCCATCAGCCCGGCGTCGTGGCGGCGGTGGTGTACGACCAGGCGGGCAACGCAATCGTGGCCCGTGGCGAAGCGTCGGTGCTTGCGCCGGCGCTCATCGTCGGCTCCGATTCCCCTCGCGTTCTCGCCGAGCGGGCCGGACGGCTGGTCGTCGCCGCGCCGATCGTGATCGAGCCGCTCGACGTCGGCGATGCGAGCGGCAGCGGCGATCGGGCGCGCGTTGCGAACCTTGCCGAGACCATTGGCTGGGTCCAGGTCGATGTCGATAGCGGTCGCGACACGCCGGGGGCGGGCGGCGCAGGCTTGTGGATCCTCCTGTTCGCTCTCGGCGCGGTGGCATTCGCGGCGCTGCTTGCGGTGCGCCTGGCGCGCTCGATTGGCGATCCCGCTGCGCGCCTGTCGGAAGCGCTCGGCCGCCTGGCTGCCGGTGACCTCAACGTCCGGGTTCCGGTCGACGCCGGCAGCGAGGAGTTCCGCGCGCTGCAGGAGGGGCTCAACAGCCTGGCCCGGTCGATCGCGGATTCGCACCGCCGGATGCTGGCGACGATCGATATCACCACCGACCGGCTCGCCCATCAGGCGATGCACGACCCGCTGACCGGTCTGCCCAATCGGCGCATGTTCGAACAGGTGCTGGAAGAGGCGGTGCTGGCCTCGCGACGGGCGGCCGACCACGGCACCCTGTGCTACATCGATCTCGACCACTTCAAACACGTGAACGACAGCTGCGGCCATGCCGCCGGCGATGCGCTGCTTGGCGAAGTCGCCGCACTCATCGGCCAGCGCATGCGCGCTCAGGACCTGATCTGCAGGATCGGTGGCGACGAGTTCGCGCTCATCCTGCGCGGTTGCAGTCCCGAAGATGCCCGTCGTATTGCCGAAGACCTGTGCACGGCGGTCGGCGCCCTGAACTTCGAATGGGAAGGAAAGTCCTTTCACATCGGCGCAAGTGTCGGCCTGGCGCGCATCGACGATCCGCTGAACACGCCAAGCGCAGTGCTCAAGGCTGCCGACACGGCATGTTATGCGGCCAAGCGCACGGGCCGCAGCCAGGTGATGGAGTACTGCGCGACGCTCTCCTGCTGAGGCGATTCGCAATGCCGCAAGGCGGGCGATCGCCTCGAGGGTCGTCGCGCGCCTATATGCCCATCGCCGGAAGCGGCTGGATCGCGAGCAGGATGAACCGTGTTTGTATCGTGTCGCCAACGATGCGCCTGGCGGAAAGCTGCATCCTCATGTGCCCGAGGCCCGGGAAATCGTGTTCGACGACGTAGTCGTCGAAGCTGCGATCCTTCGGCAGAACCTTCTGCAGCAGGTCGCGCAGGACCGGGATATCCCACTGGCGATCACCGAGTTCGTAGAGCAGTCGGCCCGTCGTGTCCACCGGCGTGACCCCGAATACCTTGAAGAACGACCGACTCGCGGACACCACCCGAAGATCGTCGTCGAGCACGACGAGCGGCTCGCGCACTGTGTCCACGATCGCTTCGGCCAGCTTGCGGGCTGCCTGCACTCTCGCTTCGGCCGCGATGCGCTGCGTGATGTCGGTGAAGCTCAGCACGACGCCCTCGATGAGATTGTCCAGGGTCCGATAGGGCTGGATTCGGGCGAGGTAGCTGGCGCCGCCGACCGTCCGCACCTCGCGTTCGCAGGCAACGAGCGTGTCCAGAACCGTCCGCGTCTCGCTCAGCAGGTCGCCGCCCTCCAGGTCGGACTTGATGTCGGCCAGCGGACGTCCCACGTCGGCCGGCACCAGGCGGTAGATTCGCGCAGCGTCACGGGTGAACCGTCGTATTTTCAGGTCGCTGTCGAGAAACACGACGGCGGCGCCGACGTAGTCGAGCAGGTTCTTCATGTCGTTCTGGATGTCGGCCAGCTGCTCGACCTTCGCCTGCAGTTCGGCATTGACGGTCAGCAGCTCCTCGTTGACCGACTGGAGCTCCTCTTTCGAGGTCTCGAGTTCCTCGTTGGTCGACTGCAGTTCCTCGTTGGTCGACTGCATCTCCTCGTTCGCCGCCTTGAGTTCCTCGTTGGCCGCCTGCTGCTCCTCGATGGTGGCCTGGAGCTTCTCGCGCGTGTAGGCGAGGTCGCGCTCGAGAACCTCGATGCGGCGCTGGTCGGCAATGCCCGTGGAGGGCTCCGCACGCCCGCGGCGCTTGGAGGCCGCTTCCACGGTAGTGGTCGCCATCTGCTGCTCGTGAAAGCTGATCAGCAGGTAGCTCTGGCCGGTCTCCGGGTCCGCCAGCCGACGTACGCTGAAGCGGATCGGATGCGGCTCGCCGTTGGTCTGGATTGCGACCTCGCGCTCCAGCACGGATGTGCCCTGGTCAGCCGAATGAATGGCGGCAAGCAACTCGATCTGGAGGCCGGGCCGCGCCATGCCGACCGCATTGAGCGTGGCCTGACCGGGCGCCGGGCGGAGGTAGCGGCCGGTGTCCCCATGTACGAACAGGATGTCGCCACGCAGATCGGTCATCACCGAGGGCGGGGCGAAGGTCTGGAGCAAGAGGCTGCGCGTCAACTCGGCGAAATTGGTGGCGACGCCCGCAAGCTCGCCGCGTTCCCGTGGCGGAGCGCCGGCGATCGCGGTCCACGGCAGGT
Organism: Thauera sp.; assembly: GCA_041586695.1. GTDB lineage: Bacteria > Pseudomonadota > Gammaproteobacteria > Burkholderiales > Rhodocyclaceae > Thauera. Next base: position 4,741 of record JBFGZP010000076.1, on the reverse strand, counting down.
TGCTTGTCCGCAGCGCGAGCGCTGCCGCCGTCTTGTTGCAGGCGGTGTATAGCCGCCACTTGCGATTGAGGGGCGCGAACAGCTCGGTCTGGTTGCCGATCGTCTCCGAGGGCGAGAGAAACAGCACCCCATCGGGCACGAGCGCATAGTGGAAGGCCAGCAGCATGCGGTGCTGCAGCTCCGGCTCGAGGTAGATCATCAGATTGCGGCAGCTCAGCAGGTCGAGCCGGGTGAAGGGCGGGTCCTTGATCACGTTCTGCACCGCGAACACGATCATCTCGCGGATCTCCTTCTTCACCCGATAGCTCGACCCGTCCTTGACGAAGAACCGATGCATACGCTCGGGCGAGACATCGGCGGCGATGTTCGGTGGGTAGATCCCGGCGCGCGCCACCGCGATCGCGTCCTCGTCGAGGTCGGTGGCGTAGATCTGCACCTTGACTGTGCGCGAGGATTCGTCCATCAGTTCGCGCAGCAGGATTGCAATCGAGTAGGCCTCCTCGCCGCTCGCACAGCCCGCAATCCAGACGCGGACGACAGCGTCCTCCGCCGTCTTCTTCCCCAACAGCGGTGCGAGCACCTCGCGCTTGAGCGCTTCGAAGGCGTCCGGGTCGCGAAACATGCTGGTGACGTTGATCAGCAGTGCGCGGAACAACTCGCGCTGTTCGGCCGGGTGTTCCTTCAGATAGCGGGCGTAGACGTGTTCATCCTCGATGTCGTGCTGCGACATCCGGCGCGCGATACGGCGGGCCACCGTGCTCTTCTTGTACAGGGAGAAGTCATGGCCGGTGCCGGAGCGCAACAGCAACAGTATTTTGGTGAGGGCGTTGCCGCTCGACGCCGAGGCCAGCGCCGAGGCGCGCGATGCGGCCGCGTCGAGCATCAGGCGGGTCGTCGGGCCGCCGAGCAGGACCTGCGGCATCTTCTCGACCGGCAGGACGTGGGTGGCGTAGCCGGCGCGAATGGCGCTGGTCGGCATGCCGTCGTACTTGGCGGTGGAAGGGTCCTGGATGAGCGCGATGCCGCCGGCGCCGTCGATCGCGCGCAAGCCCAGCGTGCCGTCGGTGCCGGTGCCAGACAGGATGATGCCGGCTGCGTGCACGCCCTGGTCGGCGGCGAGCGAGCGCAGGAAGGAATCGATCGGCATGCGCTGGCCGCGGGGTCTGTCGGGTTCGCTGAGCCGCAGTGCACCGCCGGCGATGCGCATGTCGCGATTGGGTGGAATGACGTAGACATGGCCCGGGCTGACCTTCATCCCGTCCACCGCCTCGGTCACCGGCAGGGCCGAGCTGCGCTGCAGGATGTCGGACAGGATGCTGGCGTGGTCCGGGTCGAGGTGGGGGACGAGCACGAAGGCCATCGCACAATCGGCGGGCACGTTGGCAAAGAAATGCTCGAAGGCCTCGAGACCCCCGGCGGAGGCGCCGATGCCGATGATCGGAAAGGGATGCTGCGGTGTTGCGGGCGCGGCAGGCGGGGCGGGCTCCTGCGGGGGTTTCTGATCGGGCAAGAACGGTCTCCGGCGGTCGCGGGCCTGGGGCGCGGCGGGTTCAGCGCCGGCGGGCGCTGTGCGTGATAGAGGAGCAATTGTAGCGTTGGAGGCGTATGTGCGCCGGACGCCCGCGTGCAGCGGCCGGCAGTGCTCAGCGCGCCCTGCGCTCGGTCATCCAAACCGTCGCCAGCGCGAGCACGCCCAGCACCACGTACGCGGCCGCCAGCGGCGTGACGCTGCCGTCGAACAGCTGCCCGACCAGGAAGCCGATCGCGGCGCCGACGACAGTGCCGAAGGAGCCGAGCATGGACGAGGCGGTGCCGGCAACCTGCCCCACCGGCTCCATCGCCATCGAGTTGAGGTTGGCCGCGGTAAAGCCGAAGACGAACATGCTGCCACCCTGCAGCAGCAGGAACGCCGGCAGGCTCACCAGGTCGGCGAGGGCGAGACCGAGATGGATCAGGTTGATGGCGACCAGGCCCGACAGGCCGATGAGGGTCAGCCGGCGCATGCCGACGCCGTGCACCAGGCGGGCGTTGGTGAAGGCGGCGACCGACATGGCCAGGGCGAGGAGCGCGAACATCAGGGTGAAGCTGCGGCCGGCGTCGAACACCTCGGTGAAGATCTGCTGTGCCGAGGTGATGAAGGCCAGGTGGCCGCCGATGACCAGACCCATCGCCGTCATGTAGCCGACCGTCACCCGCGTGCTCAAGGTGATGCGATAAGCCTCGAAGATCGCGCGCGGCGAGATCGAGCGCCGGCGCTCGACCGGCAGCGACTCTTCCAGGCGCAGCAGCGTCCACGCCAGCACCGCGCCGCCGGCCACGACCAGCGCGCCGAAGGTCCATCGCCACGGCGCGACCAGCAGGATCAACTGGCCCAGCGAGGGGGCCAGGATCGGCACCGCCATGAAAACCATCATCGCCAGCGACATCACCTTGCCCATTTCGGCACCGGAGTAGTTGTCGCGCGCCAGGGAGGTCGCCACCACGCGCGGCGAGCCGGCGCCGAAGCCCTGCAGCAGGCGCGCCGCGAGCAGGGTGCCGAAGCTGTCGGTCATGGCCGACAGCATCCCGGCCAGCGCGAACAGGAGCAGGCCGCCGATCAGCACCGGGCGCCGACCGAAACGGTCGGAAAGCGGCCCGTAGATGAGTTGGGACGTCCCCATGCCGAGCAGGTACACCGAGATCACCGCCTGCACCTGGTTGGGGTCGGCGAGCGCGAAGTCGGCGGTCAGCATCGGCAGAGCCGGCAGCATGACGTCGATGGAGAGCGCGTTAAGGGCCATGCAGGCGGCGATGAAGCCGATCATCTCGCGGTGGCCCATCGGGGTGCGACCAGCCTGGCTCATGGATGGCCCCACGGGGCGGAAACGGCCGGCGTGCGAGAGGTGTCTTTCATCGGTCCAGTGTCTCGGTAAATGGGCGCAGCGCCTCGGCGAGCGCGTCGAGTTCATCGGGCTCGGCCACGCGCCGCAGCATGGCGATGTCGCCGCCGATCACCGCCTTCATCGCCCGCTCGGCGAAGGCAATCCCCTCCGCGGTGAGACGCACCCGGGTGCCGCGGCGATCGGTGGCGTCGTCGTGGCGTTCGACGTAGCCGCGCTCCTCGAGGCCCTTCAGCACCTTGGTGAGGCCGCCCGAAGTCAGCAGCATTCCCTTGTACAGATCGGACGGACGCAGTTCGTGCGGCGCAGGCGTCCTGCGCAGGGTCGCCATCACCGAGTACTCGGCAGGGGAGAGCTCGAAGCGCGCCATCTCGCGCTGGGCGTTTTCGAAGATGAGGTCGCGCAGGCGGAACACGCGCGCGATAAGGCGCATTCCGGGCGTGTCGATCTCGGGAAAGCTCACGGACGTCATGCTCAGCATTTCTTCGCAGCGTGTGCGGCATCTTCGGCTCATGGGCTCAACAATAATCTTTAGAATGCTTTCTAGCAAGCTAAAAGCCTGAACGGAACGCCGGGCGACCAGCCCAATGGGGCGACACCCGGCCCCACCTGTCGGTGTTGTCCCCCCCGAGACTGCCGCGACCACCACACCACCACACCATTTGGGGGGACAATCAGCAGAATCGGCGTTTCGATCCTGCGCGGCTTCACGCTGCTTGGCCTGCTCGCCGCCTTTCTCGCCGTGCCGCCGGCGCCAGCGGAGGACAAGCCCGGCATGGTCATCCAGGTGAGTGACAATGACCCGGCGAAGTGGAATCCCGCCCTCAACAACGGGAATCCCGCCCTCAACAACGCCGACAAGCTGATCAGCGCGATGGGCGGACCGGATAAGGTGGAGGTGTGGAGGTCGAAATCGTCGCCTACGGCCCTGGGCCGGCTATGCTGAAGTACGACTCGGTCGTTGGCGAAAAGCTGGTTACCGCGAAACGGCAGGGGGTCGCCCTCGCCACGTGCGGCGACACCATGCGTGCGCAACAGGTCACCGAGGCCGACCTTCATCCGGGCCTGCCCCTGCGGCCTCGTCGCGGACGAGCACGAGCTTCTCCGGTAGGCTGTCGAGCAGATGGAAGGGGGCCGGCTTCGGGTCCCGCTTCACCTCGAAGAAACGTGGTGGGAGGATTCAAATGAAGCTTGGCCAAGCTCTTCTGGTTGCCATCGCGCTGGTCGCCGCGGCGCCGGCAAACGCGCAGACGACACTAAAAATCGCTACGGTGAGCAATCCCGACATGGAGCGGATGCAGGGGCTGTCCGACGCCTTTACATCCGAGAACCCGGACATCAGGCTCGAGTGGGTAATCCTGGACGAGAACACCCTCCGCCATCGTGTCACCACCGACATCGCGACAGGCGCCGGGCGGTTCGACGTCGTCACCATCGGAATCTACGAGACGCCGATCTGGGCGAAGCGAGGCTGGCTGTCTTCGCTGGGCAGCATGCCGGACGGCTACGACGTCGATGACATTCTGCCCACGATCAGGGAAGGCCTTTCGTTCGAGGGCAAGCTGTATGCGGCGCCGTTCTACGGCGAATCCTCGTTCACAATGTATCGGACGGACCTGTTCGCGGAAGCCGGCCTCGAGATGCCGGATGCGCCGACCTGGGACTTCATACGGACAGCGGCGTTTGCGATCCGCAAGAATCGCGATGACGTTCATGGTATCTGCCTGCGGGGCAAGCCCGGATGGGGCGAGAACGTCGCCGTGATCACGGCGATGGCGAACTCCTATGGCGCACGCTGGTTCGACAGCGATTGGCGCCCTCAATTCGACAGCGAAGCCTGGGCGAGTGCGGTCAATGACTAT